>NZ_CP101655.1:4270768-4491679 GCF_028830055.1 Pseudomonas serboccidentalis | reverse complement strand
GGCGAATTATAGACCTCCAGAATCTGCCGTCAACCGCTATTTTCACATTTCTGTCATATCGACCAAAAAAGCCCGAAAACACAAAGGCCGACCTCTAGAGGTCGGCCTTTGTCATGCCCTTCTCCTTATAAGCTAGGGAACGCGAATTGCGAAGCTTCATGGCTCGCACGCTGCGGCCAGCGCTGAGTAATGGCTTTGCGACGGGTATAGAAGCGCACACCATCCGGGCCATAGGCATGCAGGTCGCCGAACAGCGAACGCTTCCAGCCGCCGAAACTGTGGTAAGCCACCGGTACCGGCAGCGGCACGTTGACGCCGACCATGCCGACTTCGATCTCGTCGCAGAACAGGCGCGCCGCTTCACCGTCACGAGTGAAGATGCAGGTGCCGTTGCCGTATTCGTGATCATTGATCAGTTTCATCGCCTCTTCCAGGCTGTTGACCCGAACCACGCACAACACCGGTCCGAAGATCTCTTCCTTATAGATGCGCATCTCAGGAGTGACATTGTCGAACAGGCAGCCACCGAGGAAGAAGCCGTCTTCATGGCCTGGAATGCTCAAGCCACGACCGTCGACCACCAGGGTCGCGCCCGCCGCCACGCCGTCATCGACATAACCGCTGACCTTGTCACGTGCCTGACCAGTGACCAGCGGCCCCATGTCCAGACCGCACGAAGTGCCGGCACCGATTTTCAGCGCCTTGATCTGCGGAACCAGTTTCGCCACCAGCGCATCTGCCACCTGGTCGCCAACGCACACCGCGACCGAGATCGCCATGCAACGTTCGCCGCAGGAACCGTAGGCCGCGCCCATCAGTGCGCTGACCGCGTTGTCCAGGTCCGCATCCGGCATCAGTACTGCGTGGTTCTTCGCCCCGCCCAGTGCCTGAACACGTTTGCCGCGCTTGGTGCCTTCGGCGTAGATGTACTCGGCAATCGGCGTCGAGCCGACAAAGCTCAGCGCTTTGACTTCCGGCGCCTCGATCAGCGCATCTACCGCGGTCTTGTCGCCATGCACCACGCTCAGCACGCCTTTCGGCAGGCCGGCTTCCAGCAGCAGTTGAGCGATCAACAGCGTCGAGCTTGGGTCACGCTCGGACGGTTTGAGGATGAAGCAGTTGCCGCAAACGATCGCCAGTGGGTACATCCACAGTGGCACCATCGCCGGAAAATTGAACGGAGTGATACCGGCCACTACGCCCAGCGGCTGGAAGTCCGACCAGGCGTCGATGTTCGGGCCGACGTTACGGCTGTATTCGCCCTTGAGGATTTCCGGGGCAGCGCAGGCGAACTCAACGTTCTCGATACCGCGTTTCAGCTCACCGGCGGCGTCTTCCAGCGTTTTGCCGTGCTCTTCGCTGATCAATTGCGAGATACGCGCTTCGTTCTGCTCCAGCAGTTGCTTGAAGCGGAACATCACTTGGGCGCGTTTGGCCGGTGGCGTGTTGCGCCAGGCCGGGAAGGCAGCCTTGGCGGCATCGATCGCGTGCTGGATGGTTTCGCGGGTGGCCAGTGGCAGCTTGTGGATCGCCTGACCGGTGGACGGGTTGAACACATCAACCGCGCGACCGTTCTCGGTCACCAGTTCGCCATTGATCAAATGCGGGATAACGCTCATCGAGTAACTCCTGAATTCTTGTCCACAGGCGCCCGCGAGAGACGCCTGTTTTTTAGGTATATATAGAAGGAAAATCAGTCGAGCTTGTTCAGCACTTCGCCAACCGCGTCGAACAGACGATCGAGGTCTTGCGGCTTGCTGTTGAAGGTTGGGCCGAACTGCAGGGTGTCGCCGCCGAAGCGCACGTAGAACCCGGCTTTCCACAGGGCCATACCGGCTTCGAATGGGCGCACGATGGCGTCGCCGTCACGGGCCGCGATCTGGATCGCACCGGCCAGACCGTAGTTACGGATGTCGATGACGTTTTTCGAACCTTTCAGACCGTGCAGCGCATTTTCGAAATGCGGCGCAACGTCGGCCACGCTCTGTACCAGATTTTCCTTTTGCAGCAGGTCGAGTGCCGCCAGACCTGCAGCGCACGCCACCGGATGTGCCGAGTAGGTGTAGCCGTGCGGGAATTCGACAGCGTATTCCGGGGTCGGCTGATTCATGAAGGTCTGGTAGATCTCGGAGCTAGCAATCACCGCGCCCATCGGGATCGCGCCGTTGGTCACTTGCTTGGCGATGCACATCAGGTCCGGGGTCACGCCGAAGCTCTCGGCGCCGAACATCGAACCGGTGCGGCCGAAACCGGTGATCACTTCGTCGAACACCAGCAGGATGTTGTGCTGATCGCAGATCTCGCGCAGACGTTTCAGATAACCCTGTGGCGGAACCAGTACGCCAGCGGAACCGGCCATTGGTTCAACGAATACCGCCGCGATGTTCGACGCGTCGTGCAGCTCAATCAACTTCAGCAACTCATCGGCCAGGGCGATACCGCCCTGCTCCGGCATGCCACGGGAGAAGGCGTTGCTGGCCAGCAGCGTGTGTGGCAGGTGATCGACGTCCATCATCGCCTGACCGAACAGCTTGCGGTTGCCATTGACGCCGCCGAGGCTGGTACCGGCGATGTTCACGCCGTGGTAACCACGGGCACGGCCGATCATTTTGGTTTTGGTCGACTGACCTTTCAGACGCCAGTAGGCACGGACCATTTTCACCGCGGTGTCGGCACACTCGGAGCCGGAGTCGGTGAAGAACACGTGGTTCAGGTTGCCGGGGGTCAGATCAGTGATTTTTTCCGCCAACTGGAACGACAACGGGTGGCCGTACTGGAAGCCCGGCGAGTAATCGAGGGTGCCCAATTGCTTGGCGACCGCTTCCTGGATTTCCTTGCGGGTGTGCCCGGCGCCGCAGGTCCACAGACCGGACAGCGAGTCGTAGATCTTGCGCCCCTTGTCATCGAACAGCCAGCTGCCTTCGGCACCGACGATCAGACGCGGATCGCGCTGGAAGTTACGGTTGGCGGTGTACGGCATCCAGTGCGCGTCCAGCTTCAGTTGGCTGGCCAGTGGCGACGGCGCGTTTTCAGGCAAGTTCATCGGGCAAAACCTCGCAGGGCATAAGCATCAGGGAGATAGAAAGCGTTGTTGCAGCTAAATTGCCACGGCGATAAAGTCGGTGAAATCCAACTTTTCTAACCTTCAGTTAGAACCCTGCTAAACATTGAGAATAAAAACATGAGCAGCCGTCGCCCCGATCCGCTGGCCCAGGTCAGTGACTTTGATATCCGCCTGCTGCGGATTTTTCGCAGCGTGGTGGAATGCGGCGGCTTCTCGGCGGCGGAAACCGTGCTCGGCATTGGCCGCTCGGCGATCAGCCAGCAGATGAGCGATCTCGAACAGCGCCTCGGCCTGCGCTTGTGCCAACGCGGTCGCGCCGGGTTCTCCCTGACTGAAGAAGGTCGCGAGGTTTATCAGTCGGCGCTGCAACTGTTAAGTGCGCTGGAAAGTTTCCGCACCGAGGTCAACGGCCTGCACCAGCACCTGCGCGGCGAGTTGATCATCGGCCTGACCGATAACCTCGTCACCCTGCCGCACATGCGCATCACTCACGCCCTCGCCCAATTGAAGGAGCGTGGCCCGGACGTGCAGATCCAGATCCGCATGATTGCGCCCAATGAAGTCGAACAAGGCGTGCTCGACGGCCGCCTGCATGTCGGTGTAGTGCCGCAGGCCAGTGCCTTGTCGGGGCTGGAATATCAGCCGTTATACAGCGAACGCTCGCTGCTTTATTGCGCGGTGGGTCATCCGCTGTTTTATGTCGATGACAAGCAACTGGATGATGAGCGTCTTAATAGTCAGGACGCGATTGCCCCGACGTTTCGTTTGCCGGCGGAGATTCAGGCGCATTACCAGGCGCTCAATTGCACCGCCAGTGCGTCTGACCGTGAGGGCATGGCGTTTCTGATTCTGACCGGGCGCTACATCGGTTATCTGCCGGACCACTACGCCAGTCTTTGGGTGCAACAGGGGCGGTTGCGTGCTTTAAAAGCAGGAACGCGGTTTTACGATTTGAGTCTGGCATCGGTCACGCGTAAGGGGCGGCGCCCTCATTTGGTGCTGGAAAGCTTTTTAGAGAGTCTGGCGGCGACGCGTTGAAAACAAGATCAAAAGATCGCAGCCTTCGGTAGCTCCTACGTTTGCGGGTCTTCAGCCGATAAAGTTGAGCAAGTGGACAGCTTTTTGCAAAGCAGGATCAACCCCGATCCTTCAACAAGAAGCCTTAATCCATGCAGCCAGATTCTGAACCGTCCAGCGAACTGATCTACGGCCTCGACGACCGCCCCAAACCTCCCGCCGCGATCCTCGCCGCCCTGCAGCACGTGCTCGCCAGCTTCGTCGGCATCATCACCCCGCCGCTGGTGATCGGCTCGGCCCTCGGCCTGACCGCGCACCTGCCGTACCTGATCAGCATGGCGCTGATGGTGTCCGGGGTCGGCACTTTTATTCAGGCGCGCCGCCCGTTCGGTATCGGCGCCGGGATGATCTGTTTGCAGGGCACCAGTTTTGCTTTTCTTGGTGCCGTGCTGTCCGCCGGGTTTCTGGTCAAGCAGCGCGGTGGCAGCCCCGAGGACATTCTGGCGATGATCTTCGGCGTGTGCTTTTTCGGCGCCGTGGTGCAGATCGTCCTCAGCCGCTTCATTGGCCAGTTGCGCAGAGTCGTTACGCCGTTGGTGACCGGGATCGTCATTACCCTGATCGGCATCAGCCTGATCAAGGTCGGCATCACCGATCTGGGCGGTGGCTTCAATGCGCCGGACTTCGGTGCGCCGGGCAATCTGGCGCTGGGGGTGTTCGTGTTGCTGACGATCATCCTGCTCAACCGCTCGAACACGCCATGGGTGCGGCTGTCGGCAATCATTATCGGACTGCTGCTTGGCAGCCTGGCCGCGTGGTTCAGTGGGAAACTGGTTCCACAGGCATTGCCTGACCTGCCGCTGGTCAGTCTTCCTGCACCATTCAAGTTCGGTTTCAGCTTCGACTGGACGGCTTTCCTGCCCGTCGCGCTGATTTATCTGATCAGCACCATCGAAACCGTCGGTGACCTCACGGCCAATTGCATGCTCGCCCGCCAGCCCATCAGCGGCCCTTCTTATATAAGCCGCTTGCGCGGCGGCGTACTGGGCGACGGCGTGAGCTGCATGATCGCCGCCACCTTCAGCGCCTTCCCCAACACCACGTTTGCGCAGAACAACGGCGTGATCCAGTTGACCGGTGTCGCCAGCCGCTACGTCGGGCTGTACATCGGCGCAATCCTGTTTTGTCTCGGCCTGTTTCCCATGATCGGCGCGGTGCTGCAGCAAATCCCGAAACCGGTACTCGGCGGCGCCACGCTGGTGATGTTCGGCAGCGTCGCGGCGGCCGGGGTGCGGATTCTCGCGCAGTCGCCGCTGGACCGGCGCAGCATGTTGATCATCGCCACCTCGCTCGGGGTCGGCCTGGGCATTGCCGCGCAACCGAACCTTCTGCACCTGATGCCGAAACTGGTGCAGAACCTGTTCGACTCGGCGATCACCAGCGGCGGGCTGACCGCGATCCTCCTCTGCCTGTTGCTGCCGGAGGCGAAAGCCCCGGCCGTCGCGTCCGTCGCATCGTTGAACAAGATCGAACAGGCGTAACGGTTTTATTGCATCAGGACTTGTCGGATGCCTGTGGGTGCGTTATCAACGCAACTGGTTGCGCCCACAGACAAACCGGAAGTGCCTATGACCTTTGAAGTTCCCGCTCACGGCGGCAAACCCGCCAGCCGCATTCGTCAGAAGAACGAAGAGACCATCCTCAAAGCCGCCGAAGACGAGTTCGCCCGTCACGGTTACAAAGGCACCAGCATGAACACCATCGCCCAGAATGCCGGGTTGCCCAAGGCGAACCTGCATTACTACTTCACCAACAAGCTTGGGTTGTACGTGGCGGTGCTGAGCAACATTATCGAACTGTGGGACAGCACCTTTAACACCCTGACCGCCGAGGACGATCCGGCCGAGGCGCTGACCCGCTACATCCGCGCCAAGATGGAGTTCTCCCGCCGCCAGCCACAGGCCTCGCGGATTTTCGCCATGGAGGTGATCAGCGGTGGCGAATGCCTGAGCGAATATTTCAACCAGGATTACCGCGCCTGGTTCCAGGGTCGCGCGGCAGTGTTCCAGGCCTGGATCGACGCGGGCAAGATGGACCCGGTGGATCCGGTGCACCTGATTTTCCTGCTGTGGGGCAGCACCCAGCATTACGCCGACTTCGCCACGCAAATCTGCCGGGTCAGCGGGCGCAGCAAGTTGACCAAGCAAGACATGGAAGACGCCGGCAATAACCTGATCCGGATCATCCTCAAAGGCTGCGGCCTCACTCCTTCTGTATAAGACGTTTATGCCTTTCACCCTCAGCGGTTTTTGCGAGTACCGCGAAGAGATTCGCAAGAGCCGCTTTATCACCTTCGCCACGCCGATCGGCAGCCCTGCCGAGGCGCAGGCGTTTTTCGAACAGCACAGTGATTTGAACGCCTCGCACAACTGCTGGGCGTGGAAGCTCGGTAACCAGTACCGCAGCAACGACGATGGCGAACCCGGTGGCACCGCCGGGCGACCGATTCTGGCGGCGATCGAAGCGCAGGATTGCGATCAGGTCGCGGTGCTGGTGATCCGTTGGTATGGCGGTATTCAACTGGGTACCGGTGGTTTGGCCCGAGC
Source organism: Pseudomonas serboccidentalis (assembly GCF_028830055.1). Taxonomy (NCBI): domain Bacteria; kingdom Pseudomonadati; phylum Pseudomonadota; class Gammaproteobacteria; order Pseudomonadales; family Pseudomonadaceae; genus Pseudomonas; species Pseudomonas serboccidentalis. The sequence continues at coordinate 4,484,992 of NZ_CP101655.1, read as the reverse complement.
CTATGGCGGCGGCGCGAACAAGTGCCTGCAAAACGCGGAAAAAATCGAGCTGATCAGCCGTGTGCCGCTGCGCTGTGCCTGCGGCTTTGCCGAGTTACCGCTGGTGAAGCTGCGGGTGGCGGATCTGGGTGGTTTGGTGGTGGAAGAAAACTTCACCGCCAACGGCGTCGAATTGCAGTTGGCGGTGGGTGAGGCGCAGATTGATTTGCTGCAGACGCAACTGGCGGATGTGAGCCGGGGGCGGATTCTGCTTCAACGTTAAAAGCGAGATCAAAAGATCACAGCGTGCCGCAGCGCCTGCATTGGAATACGCCGACCTGTGGGAGCTGCCGAAGGCTGCGATCTTTTAGGGCATCCCCGTTTCCCCTTATTCCCCAGAGTTGCCCACACCTGCTGTGCACCCGACTGTGGATAACCTGAGCACATTCCGCTGTAACCCTTCTGTCACGTGGCTTTGCGCGGATTGTTCATTTTTCGTTCAATTCTCTCGACGAAACGAAAATTCCATACAGAAACAATCGGTTAGCTACGTTTATCACCATTAGAAGAAAGCATCGCAGCGCTTATGCCCGGCCAGGCGGCTTGCGCACAAATACTGTGGAACAACCTGTGGATAACCCGTTCATGGCTGGCGCAGTCGCAGGTTCTGCATAGCTTCGCAGCGGTTGCTCGTTTTTTAACCAGTTTGTCACAGTGCAAAAGTGGAGCCGGATCAACAGCTTTGCTCCGAATTGGTGCCCACCCGCCTGGCGTTTTTTAGCAGGGGGCTCTATTGCCGGCGCGTAGCAACAGCGGTTGCGGGCGTTCCTGACTCAATGGCCAGGAAATTGCTTTATCCACAGGCACAACGCCAAGCCAGACGAGCCTGTCATGCACACCCCTTCTACGACCACCGATCCTACCCCGCGCCTGCAACTGCGCCACATCAGCAAACGCTACCCCGGTTGTCTGGCCAATGACGCCATCGACCTGAGCATCGCCCCTGGGGAAATCCACGCCCTGCTCGGCGAGAACGGCGCGGGGAAAAGTACGCTGATGAAGATCATCTACGGCGTCACCCAGGCCGATATGGGCGAGATGCTCTGGCAGGGCCAGCGGGTGAATATTCGCAACCCGGCGCAGGCCCGGCAGTTGGGGATCGGCATGGTGTTCCAGCACTTTTCGCTGTTCGAAACCCTCAGCGTGGCGCAGAACATTGCCTTGGCGATGGGCGCCAAGGCCGGCACGCCGAAACAACTGGAGCCGAAAATTCGTGAAGTGTCGCGCCGCTACGGCATGGCGCTGGAGCCGGAGCGACTTGTCCACAGCCTGTCGATCGGTGAACGGCAACGGGTGGAGATCATTCGCTGCCTGATGCAGGACATCCGCCTGCTGATTCTCGACGAACCGACATCGGTGCTCACCCCGCAGGAGGCCGACGAGTTGTTCACCACCCTGCGTCGTCTGGCGGCCGAGGGCTGCAGCATTCTGTTCATCAGCCACAAACTCGGTGAGGTGCGTGCGTTGTGCCACAGCGCCACGGTCCTGCGCGGCGGACGGGTGGCCGGGCATTGCGTGCCCGCCGAGTGCTCGGACCAACAATTGGCGCAGTTGATGGTCGGCGAAGCGGCGGCCTTGATTGGCGAGTACCCGAAGGTCAAGGGTGGCGCGGCGTTTTTGCAGGTCAACGGCTTGAGTTGGCATAACCCCGATCCGTTCGGCTGCTCGCTGGCCGCGATCAACCTGCAAGTGCGCAGCGGGGAGATCGTCGGCATCGCCGGGGTCGCGGGCAATGGCCAGGACGAATTGCTCGCCCTGCTCAGTGGCGAACAACCGCTGCCCCGCGACAGCGCCTCAACGATTCGTTTTGCTGATCAAGCGGTCGCTGATCTGCGTCCGGATGCGCGACGCAAACTCGGACTGGCGTTTGTTCCGGCCGAGCGTCTGGGCCACGGCGCGGTGCCGGAATTGAGCCTGGCCGACAACGCCCTGCTCACGGCTTTTCAACAAGGGCTGGTGAGCCACGGATTGATCGAGCGCGGCAAAGTCGACGCCCTCGCCCAACAGATCATTCAGCGCTTCGGGGTCAAAACGCCGGATAGCCAGACCGCCGCACGCAGTCTCTCCGGCGGCAACCTGCAGAAATTCATCCTCGGGCGGGAAATCCTCCAGCAACCGAAACTGCTGGTCGCGGCGCACCCGACCTGGGGCGTCGACGTTGGCGCGGCGGCCACCATTCATCGGGCGCTGATCGCCTTGCGCGATGCCGGCGCGGCGATTCTGGTGATTTCCGAAGACCTCGACGAACTGTTCCAGATCAGCGACCGCCTCGGTGCCTTGTGCGCCGGACGCCTGTCGCCCCTGCAAAACACCACCGACACCTTGCTGAGCGATGTCGGCGGCTGGATGGCCGGGCAATTCAACGACGCGCCTTCATCGGCCACGCTCTGACGGAGTTTCCCCACATGCTGCTTTCCCTCGAACCCCGTGGTCAGCAATCGCGCCTGATGCTGTGGTGCTCGCCCCTGCTGGCGGCGCTGCTGACACTGGGCTGCGGCTCGCTGCTGTTCATCGCCCTCGGCCATGATCCGCTGCAAACCTTGCACACGCTGTTGATTGCACCGATCAGCGATTTGTATGGCGTCTCCGAATTACTGGTCAAGGCGCTGCCGATTCTGCTCTGCGCACTCGGTCTGGCCGTGGCATATCAAGCACGAATCTGGAACATCGGCGCCGAAGGTCAACTGCTGCTCGGTGCACTTGCCGGCAGTGCGTTGGCGGTGAACATCATTGATATGCAAAGCCGTTGGGCGCTGGTGCTGATTCTGCTCACCGGCACCCTCGCCGGCGCCGCATGGGCCGGGCTGACGGCGTGGTTGCGCACGCGCTTCAACGCCAACGAAATCCTCACCAGCATCATGCTCAATTACATCGCGCTGAACCTGTTGCTGTTCTGCGTACACGGGCCACTGAAGGATCCGGCCGGGTACAACTTTCCCGAGTCGGCGATGTTCGGTGACGCCAGTCGCTTGCCGTTGCTGATGGAGGATGGGCGGGTGCACGCCGGGGCGTATTTCGCCCTGCTCGCGCTGGTCGCGGTGTGGGTGTTGCTGCAGAAAAGCTTCGTCGGTTTCCAGATCAAAGTGCTGGGGCTGGACAAGCGCGCGGCGGGGTTCGTCGGCTTTCGCGAGAAGCGTCTGATCTGGCTCGCGCTACTGATCAGTGGTGGTTTGGCCGGGCTGGCCGGGGTCTGCGAAGTGACCGGACCGATCGGCCAGTTGGTGCCGCAAGTGTCGCCGGGCTACGGCTACGCAGCGATCACGGTGGCGTTTCTCGGGCGGCTCAATCCGCTCGGCATTCTGTTTTCCAGCCTGCTGATGGCGCTGCTGTACATCGGTGGCGAAAGTGCGCAGATGACCCTCAATCTGCCGCAAGCGATCACCCAACTGTTTCAGGGAATGATGCTGTTTTTCCTGCTCGCCTGTGACGTGCTGATTCTCTATCGGCCACGCCTGAAACTGCGCTGGGCACGGCGCACGTCGACCACTGCCGTAACCGCCGGAGCGCTGTGATGGATATCGATCTGTTGAGCAATATTTTCTACGCCATGGTGCGTTGCGGCACGCCGCTGCTGTTGGTTGCGCTGGGGGAGCTGATCTGCGAGAAGAGCGGCGTGCTCAACCTCGGCCAGGAAGGGATGATGCTGTTCGGCGCGGTGATCGGTTTCATCGTCGCGCTCAATACCGGCAACCTGTGGCTCGGCGTGGTGCTGGCGATGCTCGCGGGGATGCTGCTGTCGTCACTGTTCGCTTTGGTGGCGCTGGTGTTCAATGCCAATCAGGTCGCGACCGGACTGGCACTGACGATTTTTGGTGTGGGGCTTTCAACCTTTGTCGGCGCCGCGTGGGTCGGCAAGCCGCTGGCCGGATTCGAGCCGATGGCGATTCCTTACTTGAGTGAGATTCCGCTGATCGGGCGCATGCTGTTTGCTCAGGATCTGCTGGTGTATCTGTCGTTCGCGCTGTTTGCCCTGGTGGCGTGGGTGATCATCAAAAGTCGTGTCGGGCTGATCATTCAGGCGGTCGGCGAGAACCCGGATGCGGCCAGCGCGATGGGCTTGCCGGTGCTGACCGTGCGTACCCTCGCGGTGTTGTTCGGCGGGGCGATGGCCGGGTTGGCCGGGGCGTATCTGTCGCTGGCGTACACGCCGATGTGGGCCGAGAACATGACCGCCGGACGTGGCTGGATCGCCTTGGCGCTGGTGGTGTTTGCCAGTTGGCGGGTGTGGCGCTTGTTGCTCGGAGCCTATCTGTTTGGGCTCGCCAGCATCCTGCACCTGGTGGCGCAGGGCTTGGGGCTGGCGATTGCGTCAAGTCTGCTCGCGATGCTGCCGTATGTGGCGACGATTGTGGTGTTGGTGTTGTTGTCGCGCGATGCCGTTCGAACTCGGTTGTATGCACCGGTTTCGTTGGGGCAGCCGTGGCAGGCAGGGCATTAGGCAGACACAAAACCGGTGGCGAGGGAGCTCGCTCCCGCTGGGGCGCGAAGTGGCCCTCAACATTGAGCCTGGAAGACCTCGCACTCAGGATTTACGACTGCTGCGCAGCCGAGCGAGAGCAAGCTCCCTCGCCACAAATGGGTAGCGTCTGAGCGATGCCCCACGCCAACTCGAAGACCAGAAAAACCACCAACAGTGAACTGGCGCCATGGGCCAAGGCATACGCCTGCCAGGCCGCAAACAGAAACCGCGCCACCGCGTCATAGCGCCCATAAAGCGCCTGCGGATCACAAATGCGCAGCACCGCCCACACACAAACCACCGAACCCAACAGGTTCGCCATCAACATGTGCGCCGGCGCGAACGCCGGCAGTTCACCGGGCAATTCCAGCGACGTCAAAAAACCATGCAACGCGGCGAAACTCCACGGCGTGGCAAACGCCGCTGTAACGATCAGGTCATACCAGGCACTGCCGCGCACCACATTGCGATACTGCGTCGAAGTCCACATCATCCATGCTCCAAAATTTGAGGAGCAACCACGGTAAAGCCTGGAGTATGCTCCAAGGTCAATACCTCTTTAGAGACCCGGCTCGATGTGTTGCGACGAGCGTTGCAACAACGGCTCGGTCAGGCGTGTCCATTGAATCCGTGAACCGTAACTTTCAAGGAATCCTTCATGTCCCAGGCAAAAAACGCACTGATCATCGGCGCCTCCCGTGGCTTGGGCCTCGGGCTGGTGAAAACCCTGCTGGCCGATGGCTGGCAGGTGACCGCCACCGTGCGCAATCCGCAGAAGGCTGAGGCGCTGCAAGCGCTGGGCAGTGTGCGCATCGAGAAACTCGACATGGATGACCAGCAGGCGGTAATCGCCCTGAGTCAGCAACTCAAGGGCGAAACCTTCGACCTGCTGTTCGTCAACGCCGGGGTCAAAGGCCCGGAAGTCCAGACACCCGGTGGCGCGACACTGGCCGAAGTCGGCCAGCTGTTCTTCACCAACGCCGTAGCGCCGATCAATCTGGCGCAACGTTTTGTCGGGCAGATCCGCGATGGCAGCGGCGTGCTGGCGTTCATGAGTTCCGGTCTGGGCAGCGTCACCGTACCCGACGCACCGGAGCTGGCGCTGTACAAGGCGAGCAAAGCCGCGCTGAACTCGATGACCAACAGCTTCGTCACGCAATTGGGCGAGCAGAAACTCACCGTGCTGTCGCTGCACCCGGGTTGGGTGAAGACCGACATGGGCGGCGAAGGTGCCGACCTCGATGTGGACACCAGCACGCGTGGGCTGATTGATCAGGTGAATGCGTATACCGGCAAGGGCGGACATCACTTCATCAACTACAAGGGTGAAACCATTCCCTGGTAAGCACACGAGACCTCTGAAATCCCCAGATACCTGTAGGAGCTGCCGAAGGCTCGGGCCGCAATCGGACGATCTTTTGATCTTGAAAAAACAAGTCAAAAGATCGCAGCCTTCGGCAGCTCCTACAGCTCCTACAGGGGGTGATGCGTTGGCTGTCGGGTTGGGCTTGCCCGATCCGGCGATTTGTTTGAAACTGCGCGCCTCGCCCAAGCGGCGACCCTGGATCAGCAGACAGGGCAACACTGAGCTGGCAACCCTGAACCCCACTTTCAGAGGAGCCGGCAAAATGCCCGCGACCCGTACCTGGTTAAAAAATCCCCTCGCCATTTTCACGGCCAACGCGCTCGATGCCCGTGGCGGTCTGGTGCTGCAAGACGGCGTCATCGTCGAAGTGCTGGCAGCCGGTCAACAACCGTCCGCGCCGTGCAACGAAGTGTTCGATGCCCGCGAGCATGTGATCCTGCCGGGCCTGATCAACACCCACCATCACTTTTATCAAACCCTGACTCGCGCCTGGGCGCCGGTGGTCAATCAGCCGTTGTTCCCGTGGTTGAAAACCCTGTACCCAGTGTGGGCGCGGCTGACCCCGGAAAAACTCGCCCTCGCCAGCAAAGTCGCGCTGGCTGAACTGCTGCTGTCGGGCTGCACCACCGCTGCCGACCATCACTATCTGTTCCCGGACGGCCTGGAAAACGCCATCGACGTGCAAGTCGAAACCGTACGCGAACTGGGCATGCGCGCCATGCTCACTCGCGGCTCTATGAGCCTCGGCGAGAAGGACGGCGGCCTGCCACCGCAGCAGACCGTGCAGGAAGGCCAGGTAATTCTCGACGACAGTCAGCGCCTGATTCACGAGTACCACGAGCGCGGCGACGGTGCGCAAATCCAGATCGCCCTGGCGCCGTGCTCGCCGTTCTCGGTGACCCCGGAAATCATGTCGGCCAGCGCCGAACTGGCGAACCAGCTCGACGTTCGCCTGCACACGCATCTGGCGGAAACCCTCGACGAAGAAGATTTCTGCCTGCAGCGTTTCGGCCTGCGCACTGTGGATTATCTGGACAGCGTCGGCTGGCTCGGCCCGCGCACCTGGCTGGCCCACGGCATCCACTTCAACCCGGACGAAATCGCCCGCCTCGGCCAGGCCGGCACGGGTATCTGCCATTGCCCGAGCTCAAACATGCGCCTGGCTTCCGGTATCTGCCCGAGCATCGAGCTGACCGATGCCGGCGCGTTGTTTGGTCTGGGTGTGGACGGTTCGGCCTCCAACGACGCGTCGAACATGATCCTCGAAGCACGGCAGGCGCTGTACATCCAGCGTCTGCGTTATGGCGCGGAAAAGATCACCCCGGAACGCGTGCTGGGCTGGGCAACCAAAGGTTCGGCGAGCCTGTTGGGGCGCACCGACATTGGTGAACTGGCGTTGGGCAAGCAGGCGGATCTGGCGTTGTTCAAGCTCGATGAGCTGCGCTTCTCGGGCAGCCATGATCCGATTTCGGCGTTGTTGTTGTGCGGTGCGGATCGCGCGGATCGGGTGATGATTGGTGGCAAGTGGCGCGTGGTGGATGGCCAGGTCGAAGGGCTGGATCTGAAGGGGCTGATCGCTGATCACAGCCAGGCGGCTCGGCAGTTGATCGCCGGGACCTGATCCACCGCTGGTTAAACCCTGTAGGAGTGAGCCTGCTCGCGATTGCGGTGTGTCAGATATGAATATCTCGACTGACACTCAGCTATCGCGAGCAGGCTCACTCCTACAATTGTTTTGTGGTGGGTCTAGAGGCCCAGCAGCGACAACATGATAAACGTCGCAAACAGCACAAAATGGGTCATGCCCTCGATGGCATTGGTCTCGCCGTCGTTCAGGTTGATCGCACTGACGATCAGCGTGATGAAGATCATCACCGTCTGCACCGGGGTCATCGCCATTTGAAACGGCTGGCCGGTGTACAGCGCCATCGCCTCCATCACCGGCACCGTCAGGATCACCGTCGACAGTGACGCCCCCATGGCGATGTTGACCACCGATTGCATGCGGTTGGCCAAGGCTGCGCGCAACGCGGTGAGAATCTCCGGTGCCGCCGAAATCGCCGCCACCAGAATCGCCGTGATCACCGGCGGTGCGCCCGTGCCTTCCAGGCCCAGATCGAGGGTCTTGGACATCACTTCGGCCAGTGCGCCGATCACCACCACCCCGAACACCAGAGTGCCGATCGACCACGCCAGGCTCAGCGGTTTCGGCTCCTCCTCCACCGGTTCTTTCTTGCGGCGCTTGTCCGGGTAGCTGTAACTGAAAAAGTAACTGTGCGGGCCGACCTGCATGCGCAGGAACAACGCGTAAAGCACCACCATCGCGCCGATGGTGAACGCCGAATAAATCTTCCAGTTGGCCGCCGGAATGAACTCCGGTACCACCATCGACACGCCCATGGCGGTGAGGATCATCACGCTGTAGCTGCGCGCCGAATCATCGTTGTACGACTGCTCGCCATGCTTGAGCCCGCCCATCAGCGCGGCAAGGCCGAGGATACCGTTGATGTCGAGCATCACCGCCGAATAGATCGTGTCACGCACCAGCGTGGGCGACGCTTCGTTGCTCATCATGATCGCCAGGATCACCACTTCCACCAGCACCGCAGCGAGGGTCAGGATCATCGTGCCGTAGGGGTCGCCGACTTTTTCCGCGAGCAGTTCGGCGTGATGGGCGACGCGCATCGAGGCGGCGACGATGAAGGCGATCAGCACCAGGCCGGATATCAGCGCGACGATCTGCCCGCTGTGCATCATCCAGTGTTCCAGCGGGTAGGCGATGCATGCGGCAATCACCGCCAGCAACAGAAAGCTTTCTTGCTTGAGGATCGTGAACATGACGGGCCTTTTTGCCGAGAGGTTCGAATGAGCTACTGACTGCGGGGCGGCGCTAACGTTTCGTTACACCTTAGCGCACCAGCCGATAGCGTGAATCCACTGGCTTGCACTGCGTTGGTTCCGTCGCTGAAAAGATCGCAGCCTTCGGCAGCTCCTACAGGTTTCGCATTCCCCTGTAGAAGCTGCCGAAGGCTGCGATCTTCTGCTTTGTTGTCCTGTTGGTCAGCAATTTGCATTGGCCCTGACCACACACAACAAAATGGAGTTCCAATTCATGCAAATACGTCCGCTGCACAAACTGCTGTGCGCCGCCATCGGTCTGGGGATCAGCCTGAGCGTCAGCGCCGCCGATCCGCTGAAGGTCGGTTTCGTCTACATCGGCCCGATCGGCGACCACGGCTGGACGTATCAGCATGAACAGGGGCGCAAGGCGCTGGCGGAAAAGTTCGGCCCGCAGATCACCACCAATTACGTCGAGAACGTTGCCGAGGGCGCCGACGCCGAGCGGGTAATCCGCAACATGGCCAAGGACAACTATGACCTGATCTTCACCACCTCCTTCGGCTACATGAACCCGACGCTGAAAGTCGCCAAGCAGTTTCCCAAGGTGACCTTCGAACACGCCACCGGCTACAAGCAGGACAAGAACCTCGGCACCTACCTGGCCCGCACCTATGAAGGCCGTTACGTTGGCGGCTTCCTCGCGGCGAAGATGACCAAGACCAAGAAGATCGGCTACGTTGCCTCGTTCCCGATTCCGGAAGTGATCCGCGATATCAACGCCATCCAGCTGGCCCTGAACAAGTACAACCCCGGCACCGAGATCAAGGTGGTGTGGGTCAACTCGTGGTTCGACCCAGGCAAGGAAGCCGATGCCGCCAACGCGCTGATCGACCAGGGCGTGGACGTGGTGTTCCAGCACACCGACAGCCCGGCGCCGATCCAGGCGGCCGAACGGCGTGGCGTGTACGCCGTGGGATACGCCTCGGACATGGCGCACTTCGGCCCGAAAGCGGTGCTGACTTCGATCGTCAACGACTGGGCACCGCACTACATTCAAGCCACGCAAAGCGTGATCGACCACACCTGGAAGTCGCAGGACTACTGGGGCGGGCTGAAGGAAGGCACGGTTGAGCTGCCAATCAGCGACCTGGTGCCGGCCCCGGTGAAAGCCGAGGCCGAACAGATCATCGCCGACATCAAGAGCGGCGCGTTGCAGCCGTTCACCGGGCCGATCAAGGATCAGGCTGGCGTGGAAAAAATCCCGGCGGGCGTGAGCGCGACGAATGCGGAACTGGCGTCGATGAACTATTACGTGGAAGGGATGAAGGCCGAGATGCCGAAGTAACCCTCCTGCCAAAACACAAATCCCCTGTAGGAGTGAGCCTGCTCGTGATAGCGGAGTGTCAGTCGAGATATCTGCATCTGACACTCCGCTATCGCGAGCAGGCTCACTCCTACAATGGCTCTTCAGCGTTCTCAAGGATTGTGCATGAACAGTCTTCCCGTCATCGACATCAGCCCGCTCTACACCAACGACCAAAACGCCTGGCCCGCCGTCGCCGCGCATATCGACCAGGCCTGCCGCGAATGGGGCTTCTTCTACATCAAGGGTCATCCGATCTCCGCTCAGCGCATCGCCGCCCTGCTCGATCACGCGCAGCGCTTTTTTGCGCAACCGGTAGAAGAAAAACTCCAGATCGACATCACCCAGACCCGTCACCACCGTGGCTACGGCGCCATCGCCACCGAGCAGCTCGACCCGGACAAACCCAGCGACCTCAAAGAAACCTTCGACATGGGCCTGCACCTGCCGGCAGATCATCCCGACGTGCTCGCGGAAAAACCGCTACGCGGGCCCAATCGCCATCCGGCGCAAGCAGGCTGGGAGGCGTTGATGGAGCAGCATTACCTCGACATGCAGGCACTCGCGCAAACCCTGTTGCGGGCGATGACGATTGCGCTGGGCATCGAGCGCGATTTCTTCGATTCACGCTTCGTTGAACCGGTCAGCGTGCTGCGCATGATCCACTACCCGCCGCGCCACACCGCCAGCAGCGCCGAGCAGCAAGGCGCCGGGGCACACACTGATTACGGCTGCATCACGTTGCTCTATCAGGACAGCGCCGGCGGCCTGCAAGTAAAGAACGTCAACGGTGAATGGATCGACGCGCCGCCGATTGACAGCACCTTCGTGGTCAATCTCGGCGACATGATGGCGCGCTGGAGCAACGACCGTTATCGCTCGACACCGCATCGAGTGATCAGCCCGCTGGGGGTGGATCGCTATTCGATGCCGTTCTTCGCCGAGCCACACCCGGACACCCGCATCGAATGCCTGCCCGGTTGCCAGGACGCACAGCACCCGGCGAAATATCCGACCACCACTTGCGCGCAATTCCTGCTCTCGCGCTTCGCCGATACCTACGCCTATCGTCGCGAGCAGGAAGCGGTCTGATGGATCGCTTGGTCAGGTTTTGCCAATTGTTTCGGCGAGCATCTGTAGAATGCCGTCATTGCACCTGATGAGAAAAGAATATGTACGACTGGCTCAACGCCTTGCCCAAGGCTGAACTGCACCTGCATCTGGAAGGCTCGCTGGAGCCCGAGCTGCTGTTCGCCCTGGCCGAACGCAACAAGATCGCCCTGCCGTGGAGCGACGTCGAAACCCTGCGCAAGGCCTACGCCTTCAACAATCTGCAGGAATTCCTCGACCTGTATTACCAGGGCGCCGACGTGCTGCGCACCTCCCAGGATTTCTACGACCTGACCTGGGCCTACCTGCTGCGCTGCAAAGCGCAGAACGTGATTCACACCGAACCGTTCTTCGACCCGCAGACCCACACCGACCGGGGCATCCCGTTCGAAGTGGTGCTCAACGGCATCGCCGCCGCACTCAAGGATGGCGAGCAGCAACTGGGCATCACCAGCGGTCTGATCCTGAGCTTCCTGCGCCACCTGAGCGAAGACGAAGCACAGAAAACCCTCGATCAGGCGCTGCCGTTCCGTGACGCATTTGTCGCCGTCGGCCTCGACAGTTCCGAAATGGGCCACCCGCCGAGCAAGTTCCAGCGCGTGTTCGACCGTGCCCGCCACGAAGGCTTCCTGACCGTCGCCCACGCGGGGGAAGAAGGCCCGCCGGAGTACATCTGGGAAGCCATCGACCTGCTGAAAATCCAGCGTATCGACCATGGCGTGCGCGCCATCGAAGACGAACGCCTGATGCAGCGGATCATCGACGAGCAGATCCCGCTGACCGTGTGCCCGCTGTCGAACACCAAGCTCTGCGTGTTCGATCACATGTCGCAGCACAACATTCTCGACATGCTCGAACGCGGGGTGAAGGTCACGGTGAACTCCGATGACCCGGCGTACTTCGGCGGTTACGTCACCGAGAACTTCCATGCGCTGCACGAACACCTGGGCATGACCCAGGATCAGGCCAAGCGCCTGGCGCAGAACAGCCTGGATGCGCGTCTGGTAAAACCGTAAGCCTCAGCGCATAACGCTTTGTAGGAATGAGCCTGCTCGCGATGGCGTTGTGTCAGTCGAAACATCTGTATCTGACACACCGCCATCGCGAGCAGGCTCACTCCTGCAATTGGATTTGTGTTCAGCCGGCGGCTTGGGTTTCAGTCAGCTCCTCCAGCGTCTTGCCGCGCGTCTCCATCCCGAACAGCCACACCACCCCCGCCGCAATCGCAAAGCACAGCGCCCCCAAGGCGAACACCCCGCCCTGCCCGGTTATCGGGAACACCAAGCCGGTCACCAGCGGCCCCAGCAACGAGCCGACACGCCCAATCGCCGAGGCGAAGCCCGAGCCTGTGGCCCGCGCCGAGGTCGGGTACAACTCCGGCGTGTAGGTGTAGAGCACCGCCCACATGCCGAACAGGAAGAACTGCATCAGCAGACCGGTACCGATCAGCAACGCGACGTTGCCGCCGAACACCGCACTCTGACCATAAAGAAACGCCATCACCCCGCCGCCGAGCAAGGTGACGATGCACACCGGCTTGCGCCCCCAGCGTTCGACCAGCCACGCCGCCATCAGAAACCCGGGGATCCCGCCCAGCGAAATCAGCACGGTGTAATACACCGACTGAGTCACGGCAAAACCCGACTGTTGCAGCAACGCGCTGAGCCACGACGTCAGTCCGTAGAAACCGAGCAAGGCGAAGAACCACAGGCTCCAGATCATCGTGGTGCGCTGGCGGTATTGCGGCGACCAGATCTGCTTGAGGGCCGAGAAGAAGTTGCCCGGTGGCGTCACCGTCCGTGGCAAGCGCACCGGCTCAGGCAATGTCGCGACCCCGAGCGATGTGCGCACACGCTGTTCGATCGCGCCCAGTACTTTGTCCGCCGCCTCGTGCCGCCCGGCCTGCTCCAACCAGCGCGGTGATTCGGGGATAAAGAAACGGATCGCCAGAACGAACACCGCTGGCACCGCCAACACCAGAAAGATGTCGCGCCAGCCAATCAGCGGTAACAGGAAGTAGGACAACACACCCGCCGCGACAAAACCCAGCGGCCAGAAACCGTCCATCAACGCGATATAACGCCCTCGCCGCCGGGCCGGAATCAGCTCGGACAGCATCGACTGCGCGATGGGAAACTCCATGCCCATACCGATCCCCAGCAGGATGCGGAACAGCGTCAGGCTCTCGACCGTTTGCGCGGTTGAACACAGGTAACTCGCTACGCCCCACAGAACGATGCTCCACTGGAACACCGGTTTGCGCCCGAAACGGTCGGCGAGCATGCCCGACAGCGACGCCCCCAGCACCATGCCGAAAAAACTCGAACTGGCGAGCAACCCGGCTTGTGCGCTGCTCAAACCGAACTCGCTTTTGATCGAACCGAGCAGGAACGTCATCATCGCCAGGTCCATGGAGTCGAAAAAGAACGCCAGGGCAATGATGATGAAAATGACGCGGTGATAACCGCTGAGCGGCAGCCGCTCCAGTCGTTCTGCCGCGCTGAAGTGTCGCGTCTCCATGGCCCGTCTCCCCCTCCGTAATGTGTGCGGATCGAGTGTGCGGGATAACGGTTCAGCGCACTTTCTGGATACGACCTGTTCGCAGTCACCGGCGACGCCCACGCCCAACTGGCAGCCGGCGAACGCTCTGTTACGCCAACTCCAGCTCGGTTTCCTTGGCAAAACGGTGAATTTCCCGCTGTCCGGCCGGGGTCACCTGCAAGGCACGCGAGTCCTTGGGCAGCGTCAGCCAGCCGGACTGCATGAACAGCTGCAGCAGCGCCGCTCCGAGCGCGCCCCCCAGGTGCGGACGCCGTTCGCTCCAGTCCGGACAGGCGCACGCCACCTGAGCCTTGCGATGGGCCAGGGCCTGGATGAACACGCCCCGGTTGGCCAGTTGCGTCGACCCCTTGAGAGTCACCATGACGCGCTGCTCGATCTGTTCGATCCAGCCGGTATCGAGCAGGCGCTGATACAGATCGGCGGCCAGCGTGCCACCCAGATGGTCATCGCAAAAACGCGCGCGCAACAGCGAAGACGGTGCGGTCTGGGGATTGGCGATCGGTGTCGAGCGCTTGAATACGTGAGGAATGTCGCGCGGTGCACTGGCGATCGTGGCACTGGCCAGCGCTTCGATGGCTGCGGCGATTTCCGGGGCGGCCAGGCGGAAAAAGCGCTTGCGCCCACGGGCCTCGACTTTCAACAGACCGCCGGCGGACAAGCGCCCCAGGTGCGCACTGGCAGACGATGGCGACAACCCTGCCAGCAGCGCCAGCTCCTCGGTCTGGCGGGCCGCGCCATCCATCAACGCCCACATCATCGCACTGCGCTTGGGGTCGGCCAGCAGCGTGGCGATCTGGCTGATGCAAGGTGCATGTTCCATGTATTCACTCCCTGTTGAATCGTATCGTCTACTGCTCGAAGACATCTTGACCAGTAATGTGTCGTCGGCCAAGACGCGTAAAACGCCATCAACCGGAGCAAGGCCGGCCGGTGGTGCAGCACCCGTCAAGGGCGTGTCTGCGGTGTTTGCGCACCGCTGACCCGGCTCTGGAGGAACCGGCCTGATTCGGTCCTGGCCGGTTATCGGTGCAGGTTTGAGGCGGTCGCTAGTATAAGCGGGATGCACGCCGCTTCCTGCGCCGTGGCTGACACGAATGGTGATAGTTCCTGAGTGAAATTTCGCTAATTGCCTGCGACTAATGATCAACTTTCGGGAAATGCGGAAATTGACTACTCAGTTCGGCGCATCGGCTGGCGAGCATTTCCCTTAGAAGGTTCACCGGCTTACTCAATTGTGCGCGATGAGCGCACAACAGATTCAGCGGAGCACGCTCGCACTGCAATTGCGGCAGCAACACCTTGAGACGCCCGGCAAGGACGTCCGCCCCGACATCGAGCCACGACTTGTAGGCGATTCCCGCCCCCGCCACCGCCCACAGCCGCACCACGTCGGCGTCATCACTGAAGCGGTCACCGCTGACGGTCAGGCCGATCTCGCGTTTGCCATCATGAAAACTCCAACGGTCATGCACCCGGCTGCCGAGCATGTACAGCAGGCAATTGTGCTGCGTCAGTTGTTCGAGCTGGCGCGGTTCACCGTGACGCGCCAGGTACGCCGGCGATGCACAAAGCACGCGGCGATTGTCCGGCGCGATAGGCAGGGCCACCAGGCTGGAGTCTTCCGGCTCGCCGTAGCGCAAGGCGATGTCCACCGGCTGGCGGAACAGGTCGGCGATGCGATCACCCAGCAGCAGACGCACCGTCAGCTTCGGATGTTCGCGCTGAAACTCGTCGAGCCACGGCAGCAACAGGTTGCGGCCGAAGTCCGATGGCGCCGACAACTGCAGGATCCCGCAGACCTGATCCTGCGCGCTGGACAGGTAGCGCCGTCCCTCGTCCAGTTGGCTCAAGGCGACGCGGGCGTATTCGAGAAAGCCTTCACCCTCGGCGGTCAGGCGCAGGCTGCGGGTCGAGCGGGCCAGCAGACGGGCGCCCAGTTGCTGTTCGATGCGCTTGAGTGCGGCACTGGCCACTGCAGCAGACATGTCCATGACCCGCGCCGCCGCCGACAGACTGCCCAGATCCGCCGCGCGGACGAACAACTGCAAATCATCGAAACGCAGCATTCTCAGCCTCGATTATCAAAAAATCATTGAAAGAGACTGCTCTTTTAGCCGGTTTTATCGCGCCGAGAAATAGCTAATGATCTGTCCATCGAAATTGATCACGGCTTGAGCCACCGAGCCCTTCTTCTATTACCGTTACGGAGCAAGTCATGAAAGCCATCGCCTATTACGCCTCCCTGCCGATCAGCGACGAAAAATCCCTGCAGGACATCGAACTGCCAGAACCGGTCGCCGGGCCGCGCGACCTGCTGGTGGAAGTCAGAGCCATCTCGGTCAACCCGGTCGATACCAAAGTGCGGCAGAACGTAGCGCCGGAAAACGGCGCGGCGAAAGTGCTGGGCTGGGACGTGGCCGGTGTGGTCAAGGCCGTCGGCAGCGAAGTGACCCTGTTCAAGGCCGGTGACAAGGTGTTTTACGCCGGCTCCATCGCTCGCGCCGGGGGCAACAGCGAGCTGCACGTAGTCGATGAGCGCATTGTCGGCCACATGCCCAAGTCCCTCGGTTTCGCCGAAGCCGCCGCCCTGCCGCTGACCGCCATCACCGCCTGGGAACTGCTGTTCGAGCGCCTGCAGGTCCGCGAAGGCCAAACCGATGAAGGCGAGAGCCTGCTGATCGTCGGCGCTGCCGGTGGGGTGGGCTCGATCCTCACTCAATTGTCCAAGCAGTTGACGGGGCTCAAAGTGATCGGCACCGCGTCCCGCGCGCAAACTCGCGACTGGGTGACGGCGCTGGGCGCCGATCTGGTGATCGACCACAGCCAGCCACTGAGCGAAGAACTCAAACGCGCCGGAATCGACCACGTGACCCACGTCGCCAGCCTGACCCAGACCGAGCATCACCTCGATCAACTGATCGAGGCATTGGCACCGCAGGGCAAACTGGCGTTGATCGACGATCCGAAGTCGCTGGACGTGACCAAACTCAAGCGCAAGAGCCTGTCGCTGCATTGGGAATTCATGTACACCCGCTCGCTGTTCGAAACCCCGGACATGATCGAGCAGCACAACCTGCTCAACCGCGTGGCCGCGCTGATTGATGCGGGAACGTTGAAGACCACCGTGGGCGAGCATTTCGGCACGATCAATGCGGCGAACCTGCGTCGCGCGCACGAGCTGCTGGAAAGCGGCAAGGCCAAGGGCAAAATTGTTTTAGAAAGTTTCTGAGAATCCGAAAGTCGTCATCAGCGCCAGTCTCTCCAAGGGCTGGCGCTGATTTTTGCCGTCAGTCAGATGCTTGATCGTTGTCACAAATCCGATCGTATTCAGGTCTACACTCGAAACCTCTGCGATGCATCTTTTACACAAGGGAGGTCAGCAATGAAGATCCTGATAAAAGAAGTGGCAAAGTCCCAATGGCAGGTTCGTCTGGACCAGCACGCCGTGACATTTCGCAGTGAAGCCGAGGCTCTCGCCTTCACCCGCACCCTCGAAGCGCGCCTGCACGCACCCCATCAGATTCCCCAACCCGGACAGCAACGCGCCGCCGGCTGAGCCATCAGGCTTCGGCCTGTGCTTGCGCCAGCGCCCGGGCATTCTGCAAACGCCGGGTGTACATCGCGACGCTCACCACCAGCAATCCACACAAGCTGATGACGATAGCCATCGGCATGGCACTGCCGTCGTGCAGAATCCCCACCAGTGACGCCGCACCGGACGCCACACTGAACTGCAGACAGCCCATCAGCGCCGAGGCACTGCCGGCGCGTGCACCCTGGCCGTTCATCGCACACGCCGAGGCATTGGGCAGGATGCAGCCGAGGCTGGCGATGCACACGAACAGCGGAATCAACAACGGCCACAACGCCTCGGTGTGCAACGCGCTGACCGCCAGCAAAGTCGCCCCCGCCAACAGATACACCCACACCGCGCGCGCCAGCAAGAACGCCGGACCGCGCTTGGCCAGCAAACGCGCGTTGACCTGAGCCACCAGAATGAAACCCGCTGCATTGGCGCCGAACAGCCAGCCGAAGTGCTCGGCCGGCACGCCGTAGAGTTTGATGAAGACGAACGGTGAACCGGCGATATAGGAAAACATCCCGGCGACCGCGATGCCGCCGGTCAGAGCGTGGCCGAGGAACACCCGGTCGCCGAACAAGCGCCCGTATTGGCGCAGCGCCCCGGACAAGGGTTGGCGCGGCACGTAATCCGGCAGACTTTCCGGCAGGCCGAGCGCCACGGCGAGGCCAGCCAGGGCACTGAAGCCGGTCAGTGCCAGGAAGATCGATTGCCAACCCGTGGTGTTGACCAACAGACCGCCGAGCAGCGGTGCCAGGATCGGCGCCAGGCCCATCACCAGCATCAATTGCGAGAAGACTTTGGCCGAACCGACGGCATCGCACTTGTCACTGACCACCGCCCGGGAAATCACCATCCCCGCACAACCGCCCAAGGCCTGGACGAAGCGTGCACCGATCAGCCACTCCAGATTCGGTGCGTAGGCGCACGCCAGCGAGGCCAGCGTGAACAGGCCGACGCCGACGAGCAGCGGCACACGCCGACCGAAACGGTCGGCCACCGGGCCATACAGCAACTGCCCGATCGACAGGCCAGCGAAATACGCTGCCAGTGTCAACTGAACGTGTTTTTCATCGGTGCCAAAGGCCAACGCCATCGACGGGAACGCCGGCAAATAGAAGTCGATCGCCAGCGGACCGAAGGCGCTCAGGGCACCGAGAATCAGAATGGTACGGAAGTTCATCAGGCATCCAGGTGGGATTGAAGTCGGCAGCCCGACAGTCTAGCCGCGCCGGGACGCCTTGAACATTCCGATAGCTCGCTAACTATTAGAAAGTCAGACGAACTGCACTGTGGAGCTTGCCTGCAAAGATCAAAAGATCGCAGCCTTCGGCAGCTCCTACTGGAGCCACACCAATACCTTGCAGGAGCTGCCGTAGGCTGCGATCTTTTTGCTTTTGATCATCCGGCCAATTTTACCTGGTAGCCCTCTTCGCTGATGACCTCGATCACCTGCTCGGGGCTGAGCGAACTCTCGACGCCGACTTCGTTGGCCGCCAGATCAACCCGTACGCTGGCTGCCGGATCCTTGGCCTGCAGCGCATTGGTGATGGCTTTGACACAGTGACCGCAGGACATGCCTTGAACGTTGAACACTTGCATGGATTGACTCCTTTGAGTGAGGTTGCCGGCAGTGTCGAGCTTGCCACCATGGCAAGGTCAAGTTCTGCAAAAAACTGCCGGGCTGGCATTCGGCGTCGCGCTCAGCCAAGCTGCGCGCATCAATGACTCAAATTCAGGAGATTCAGCCATGCGCTGGTCAGCTTTCAGCCTGTTTGGCTTGCTCAGCCTCTTTGCCGCCCTGCCCCAGGCCAATGCGACCGGTGAGGACTACGCGGTTCTGATCATCTCGCGCGAGCGCCTGGAAGTGCCGACGTCCTGCGAGATCGGCGTGTACATTCAGGACCAGTTTGCCGGGCGCCTGCTGCAGGAGCAGTCCACCTCGTTCAACCTGCAACATGGCACGTTTTCCATACGCCTGAAGCTTGAGCCGAGTCAGGTCCCGGGTTGCAAGCCAGGCATGCTGGCACCACCGGCTCAGGAAATCACACTCAAGGCCGGAGACGTGGTGAAGTACCGGATCGCGGCATCTGCCAAAGGTATGTACCTGCGACCTGCCGCCCTCGAATATTGAGTCGCCAGTAAAAGATCGCAGCCTTCGGCAGCTCCTACAGGTGGGATTGCATTCCAATGCAGGAGCTGCCGAAGGCTCGGGCAGCGATCGTCCGATCTTTTGCGCTTGACCTTGCCCGCATGGCAAGGTTGATCCTTGTAGGTATCTACTACAGGGAGTACGACCGATGTCCGATTCCATCACTTTCGATCTGCCGATTGCCGGCATGACCTGCGCCAGTTGCGCCGGGCGTGTCGAGCGGGCGTTGAGCAAAGTCAGCGGTGCCAGTGCCGTGAGCGTCAATCTCGCCACCGAGCGGGCCCGCGTCCAGGCCCCCGGCGACAGCTTGCCGGCGTTGATGGAGGCGGTGGAGCACGCCGGTTACAGCGTACCGCAGCAGACTGTCGAGTTGAGCATCGAGGGCATGACCTGCGCCTCCTGCGTTGGCCGTGTCGAACGCGCCCTGAACAAAGTCCCCGGTGTTAAAAGCGTCAGCGTCAACCTCGCCAACGAACGCGCGCACCTCGAATTGCTCGGTCAGGTCGATCCACAGTCGCTGCTCGACGCCGTGAGCAAGGCCGGTTACTCGGCCAGCGTCTGGCAAGCCGAACATCCCGCCAACGATAACCAGCAACAACGCCTGCAACATGAGCGCTGGGCGCTGATCTGCGCGATCGCCCTGGCCTTGCCGCTGGTGTTGCCGATGCTGCTGCAACCGTTCGGCATTCACTGGATGCTCCCGGCCTGGGTGCAATTCGCCCTTGCCACGCCGGTGCAGTTCATTTTCGGTGCACGTTTCTATGTCGCCGCGTGGAAAGCCGTGCGCGCCGGGGCCGGCAACATGGACTTGCTGGTCGCCCTCGGCACCAGCGCCGGTTATGGCCTGAGCCTGTACGAATGGGCGACCGCTGCCGGGCGCATGCCGCATCTGTATTTCGAAGCGTCAGCCGTAGTGATCGCCCTGGTGCTGCTCGGCAAATACCTCGAAAGCCGCGCCAAACGCCAGACTGCCAGCGCCATTCGCGCGCTCGAAGCCTTGCGCCCGGAACGGGCGATTCAAGTAATCGACGGCCGCGAGCAAGATGTGGCGATCAGCGCCCTGCGCCTGAACGATCAGGTCTTGGTCAAACCCGGCGAACGCTTCCCGGTGGACGGCGAAGTGCTGGAAGGCCAGAGCCACGCTGACGAAGCGCTGATCAGCGGCGAAAGCCTGCCGGTACCGAAACAGCCCGGCGACAAGGTCACTGGCGGTGCGATCAACGGTGAAGGTCGTCTGCTGGTGCGCACCACCGCCCTCGGCGCAGAAACTGTGCTGTCGCGGATCATCCGGCTGGTGGAAGACGCCCAGGCGGCGAAAGCGCCGATCCAGAAACTGGTGGATAAAGTCAGCCAGGTGTTCGTGCCCACCGTGTTGCTGATTGCTCTCGCCACCCTGATCGGTTGGTGGCTGTACGGCGCGCCGATGGAAACCGCGTTGATCAACGCGGTCGCCGTGCTGGTGATCGCCTGTCCGTGCGCCCTCGGCCTCGCCACCCCGACGGCGATCATGGCCGGCACTGGCGTGGCGGCGCGCCACGGCATTCTGATCAAGGACGCCGAAGCGCTGGAACGCGCCCATGAAGTCGACAACGTAGTCTTCGACAAGACCGGCACCCTGACTTCCGGCACCCCGCGCATCGCGCATTTCAGCGCAGTGAATGGCGACGAAAATACCCTGCTGACACTGGCCGGTGCCCTGCAGCGCGGCAGCGAGCATCCACTGGCCAAAGCGGTGCTGGACGCGGCTGCCGAGCGCGCCCTGAGTGTGCCGGATGTCAGCGACAGCCAATCCCTGACCGGCCGAGGCATTGCCGGCAATCTTGAGGGTCGGCGTCTGGCGCTGGGCAACCGGCGCTTGCTGGAAGAAAGCGGTTTGAGCACCGGCAACCTCGCCGAGTCCGCCAAGGCCTGGGAAAGCGAAGGCCGGACCTTGTCGTGGCTGATTGAGCAAAGCCCTGAACCGCGTGTGCTCGGGTTGTTCGCCTTCGGTGACACACTCAAGCCCGGCGCACTGCAAGCGGTGCAGCAACTGGCCGCCCGAGGTATCCACAGCCATCTGCTGACCGGCGACAACCGCGGCAGCGCAAAAGTGGTCGCCGAAGCCCTGGGCATCCAGAACGTGCACGCCGAGGTGCTGCCGGCCGACAAAGCCGCCACCGTCGCCGAACTGAAGAAAACCGGTGTGGTGGCCATGGTCGGCGACGGCATCAACGACGCCCCGGCACTCGCCGCAGCGGACATCGGCATTGCCATGGGCGGCGGCACCGACGTGGCGATGCACGCGGCCGGCATCACCTTGATGCGCGGCGATCCACGGCTGGTACCGGCGGCGCTGGAGATCAGCCGCAAGACCTACGCGAAAATCCGCCAGAACCTGTTCTGGGCCTTCGTCTACAACCTGATCGGCATTCCACTGGCAGCGTTCGGCTTCCTCAACCCGGTACTGGCCGGCGCGGCGATGGCGCTGTCGAGCGTCAGCGTGGTGAGCAATGCGCTACTGTTGAAAACCTGGAAACCGAAGGATCTGGAGGAGCACCGATGAACATCGGCCAAGCAGCCCGGCACAGTGGCCTTAGCGCGAAAATGATCCGCTATTACGAGTCGATCGGTTTGCTCAAGGCGGCCCATCGTACCGACAGCGGCTACCGGATTTACGGCGACGACGATCTGCACACGCTGGCGTTCATCAAGCGCTCGCGGGATCTGGGGTTCTCGCTGGAGGAGGTCGGCAAGTTGCTGACCCTCTGGCAGGATCGCCAACGCGCCAGTGCCGATGTGAAGGCCCTGGCCCGTCAGCACATCGACGAGTTGAATCAGAAGATCCGCGAACTCGGCGAGCTACGCGACACCTTGCAGGACCTGGTCGAGCACTGTCACGGCGACCAGCGCCCCGATTGCCCGATCCTCAAGGAACTGGCGTCGGGCTGCTGCGCGCAACCCGCTCGCGCCTGAGCGCCAGCCCCTTCACCGTCAACAAGGTGCCGAGCGGGATGCCGTGGAACAACAGGACCACGGCACCCGGCGTCCACCAGCCATAGAACGACGCGGCAATCAGCATACCGATGCCGAACCCGGTCATTTGCAACAAGGTCAGGAAGCTGAAGATCGGCAGGCGCAGATGCTCCGGTTCGCGTTGCAGGCGCGACATCAGGCCGACCTCGGAAAAACCGTCACCCAACCCCGCCGGCAATGAAAAGAGCAACAGACCATAGAGACTGTGCTGCTGGAACATCAGGATAAAACCGCAGGACATCAACGCCACGCCAAAGAAAAACCGGCGCTCCAGATGGCGGTTGTCCGAGCCTTCGAGGCGACTGGCAATCCGCGCACCAAGCAGTTTGCCGCTGGCCCACACCGCCAGCATCAGGCCCAGCGTAGTGCTGGCCGAATCGGGCGTCAGCAGTCTGGAAATGATCGGGAACCCGACGTTGTGCGCAGCGCTGCCCAGAGTGTCGGCCATGGTTACGGCGAGCATCGCCGCGACCACCGGAGCACTGCGCAGGCCCTGCCGGAGGGCAGACCATTCGCCCTGTTCGCTGGCCGATTGTACGTTGATTACTGATGCGTCGAAGCGCAATGGTGCGATCAACAGCGCCGCCAGCAAATAGGTCAGCGCGTTGAGCGCGAACACTGTTTCGAAACCGAATGCCGCCACCAGCAAACCAGAGACCAGGCTGCCACCGACCATCGCCGCCGATGACGCAGAGGTGATCCAGGCATTGGTTTTCAACAACTGCGCCGGTTCGATCAATCGCGGCAACTGGCTGTTGAGGCCGATGGCGAACATCGAGTTGCCAAAACCCAGGCCGAAGGCGATCACCGGCAACAGCAAGGCCTGCTGACTGACCGGCAGGATCAATAACCCGCCGAGCAGCGCCGCGCGCAACAGATCGAAGGCGATCAGCGGCACCCGGCCATTCCAGCGCCGATAGAATCGCGTGCTGACCAGACTGGCAAAAATCCCCCCGCCGACACGGCTGGCCAGAAAGATCCCGACGCTCATGGCGCTGTTGCTCAGCAGGTAGACGTAAGTCGCCAGCGCGACCATGTTGAGGAAGGCACCGAAGTCGGAGATCAGCCGAGCGGTGACAATAAGGCGAGCGTTCACATTCAATCCTTGAGTGTGCGGGGGCTGACAAGATCCCACACGCACTTCCAGAACACCACAACCCCTGTAGGTGTGAGCCTGCTCGCGATGACGGTGTGTCATTTAGCAAAAGTGTTGCCTGACACACCGTCATCGCGAGCAGGCTCACTCCTACAGGGGACTTGCGGCGTTTTCGAGCAGGCACAAAAAAACCGGCCGAAGCCGGTTTCTTTTTAAACGCTTACTGCATCCACGGTGGCGGTGGTGGTTCGTCGGACTTGCCTTTGGGCTCGTCATCCGCCGCACGGATCGCCTGCTTGCGTTCTTCATCCAGACGCGCCGCTTCGATCTCACGCAACACGCCGCCGACGTCGGCCAGATCTTGCGGATCGTCGAACTCACCGGTCAGCACGCTGTTGGGGTGCAAGGTGCCGGCTTCGTACAGCGCCCACATTTCTTTCGCGTAGCGGGTCTGTTTCAGCTCCGGGGCAAAGCGCCCGAAATACGAAGCCATGTTGCCCACATCCCGCTCCAGCATGCTGAACGCGTGGTTGTTGCCCGCGGCATCCACCGCCTGCGGCAGGTCGATGATCACAGGACCTGTCGGGGTCAGCAGCACGTTGAACTCAGAGAGGTCACCGTGCACCAGACCGGTACATAACATGAGCACGATCTGCGAGATCAGGAACGCGTGATATTCGCGGGCCTGATCCGGTTCCAGCACCACGTCGTTCAGACGCGGTGCGGCATCGCCGTATTCGTCGGCTACCAGTTCCATCAGCAGCACGCCATCGAGAAAATCGTACGGCTTGGGCACTCGCACACCGGCACCGGCCAGACGGAACAGCGCCGCGACTTCGGCGTTCTGCCAAGCGTCCTCGGTCTCTTTGCGACCGAACTTCGAGCCCTTGGCCATCGCCCGGGCTTGCCGGCTGTTACGCACCTTGCGGCCTTCCTGATACTCGGCTGCCTGGCGGAAACTGCGTTTGTTCGCCTCCTTGTAGACCTTCGCGCAACGTAACTGGTTACCGCAGCGCACCACATAAACAGCTGCTTCTTTACCACTCATGAGTGGGCGCAGCACTTCGTCGACCAGACCGTCTTCGATCAGGGGTTCAATGCGTTTTGGAGTCTTCATCAGCTTTTATTGTGGGTCCTTTATTACCAAACACGCGAATGTCACTCGTTATACGGCAATCCTCGCGCTACGGGGAGGGGTTGCCGACCTGTGAACCCTGTGGATGCACACACTGTGCCGAAATAATCGACCGTTGCCGATCATAGCCGAGCCCACCTTGCTTGTTGTTATCGGCAGCCAAAGGCATTTGCGACAGAATCTGACACGCGGCAGCGTCCAGAAGATTCAAGATCAAAAGATCGCAGCCTGCGGCGGCTCCTACATGAGATCGCCGAGCACCCTGGAGGAGCTGCCACAGGCTGCGATCTTTTAGCGTTCGATGATCGCGGTGACGCCCTGCCCCCCTGCTGCGCAGATCGAGATCAGCCCGCGGCCCTTGCCCGCCGCATCCAGCAGTTTCGCCAGGTTGGCGACGATCCGTCCACCGGTCGCGGCAAACGGGTGCCCCGCCGCCAGTGAGCTGCCCTTCACGTTCAGCCGGCTGCGGTCGATCGAGCCCAGCGGTGCATCCAGGCCAAGACGGGTTTTGCAGTATTCGGGGTCTTCCCAGGCCTTGAGCGTGCACAGCACCTGCGCGGCGAACGCTTCGTGAATTTCGTAGTAGTCGAAGTCCTGCAAGGTCAGCCCGTTGCGCGCCAGCAAACGCGGCACCGCATACGCCGGCGCCATCAACAGGCCTTCGGCGCCGTTGACGAAATCCACCGCCGCCGCTTCGCCATCGCGCAGATAGGCGAGGATTGGCAAGCCACGTTCCTTCGCCCACTCCTCACTCGCCAACAGCACCAACGACGCACCGTCGGTGAGCGGCGTAGAGTTGCCCGCCGTCAGCGTGCCCTTGGCGCTTTTTTCGAAAGCAGGTTTGAGCGCGGCGAGTTTTTCCAGGGTCAGGTCCGGGCGCAGGTTGTTGTCGCGGGTCAGGCCGAGGAACGGCGTCATCAAGTCGTTGTGCCAGCCTTCGCTGTAAGAGGCGGCGAGTTTTTGATGGCTTTCGAGGGCCAGTTGATCCTGCTCTTCACGGGGAATGTTCCAGGTCTGCGCCATCAGCTCACAGTGCTGGCCCATCGACAGACCGGTGCGTGGCTCGCCGTTGCGCGGGAACTCCGGGATCAGGTGTCGTGGTCGCAATTGCAGAAAGGTTTTCAGTTTGTCGCCGGTGGTCTTGGCGCGGTTGGCCTGAAGCAGAATCTTGCGCAGGCCTTCGCTGACGCTGATCGGCGCGTCCGAAGTGGTGTCGACACCGCCGGCGATGCCGCAATCGATCTGGCCGAGGGCGATTTTGTTCGCCACCAGCAGTGCCGCTTCCAACCCGGTGCCGCAGGCTTGCTGGATGTCATAGGCCGGGGTGGTGGGCGACAGCCGCGAGCCGAGCACGCATTCGCGGGTCAGGTTCATATCCCGTGACAATTTAAGCACCGCACCCGCCACCACTTCGCCGATGCGCAGACCGTGCAGGTTGTAGCGTTCGATCAGGCCTTCAAGGGCTGCGGTGAGCATCACCTGATTGCTGGCAGTGGCGTACGGCCCGTTGGAGCGGGCGAAAGGAATACGGTTACCACCGATGATGGCGACGCGGCGCAGCTGACTCATGAAAAGCTCCTTTTCCAAATGGTCGAATTCACCTGAATCTCTTGTAGGAGTGAGCCTGCTCGCGATGGCGGAGGGTCAGCCAACCACAATGCCGAATGTGCTGGCCTCATCGCGAGCAGGCTCACTCCTACAGGGTTCAGCGTTGTTACTGAATCTGTGTTCGGCCACAAAACCCTCGGCGGCCAACTACTCTGCTGTTCTAGCGTAGGCCTTATTGCGTGGATCGAACGATTGATTGCCGTTGGTAGTCCACACTTTGAACCCCAACTTTTGGAGAGCGTTCCATGTCTGACCGCTATATCGACTTCGCCAACTCGTCCATCGGCCACCGTTTGGTCGGGGCCTTGGGCCTGCCGTCGCCGGTGCGGCTGGAACGCTGGCAGGCCGGACGCCTGCGGCCGGTGGACGGTGCGCTGCTGATCGGCGGCGGGCCGTTGGCTGAGCGGGTCAATGCGTTCGCCAACCGCCTGACCGATGCGATCTACAGCTACGGCACCGAGCCTTCGATGGCCACTGCGTGGATCCCCGGGCACGGGCCGAAACTCAAGGCCGTGGTGTTCGACGCCAGCGACCTGCAGCACACCGACCAGCTCAAACAGCTGCGCGAGTTCTTCCAGCCGCTGATGAAGAATCTCGACCACAGCGCGCATCTGGTGATTCTCGGCCGCGCCCCGGAAACCCTGAGCGAGCCCTTTGCGTCCAGCGCGCAACGGGCGCTCGAAGGCTTTTCGCGCTCACTGGCCAAGGAGCTGCGCAGCGGCGGTACGCTGCAACTGATCTATGTCGGAGAAGGCGCCGAGGACCAGCTGGAAGGCCCGCTGCGGTTTTTCCTCTCGCCAAAAAGTGCGTTTGTCTCCGGACAGGTGATTCGCCTGAGCGCCTGCGCCACACAAGTCAGCGACTGGACTCGGCCACTGGCCGGGCGCAAGGCGCTGGTCACCGGCGCGGCACGCGGGATCGGTGCGTCGATTGCCGAAACCCTGGCCCGCGATGGTGCCGAGGTGATTCTGCTTGACGTTCCTCCGGCCAAAACCGATCTGGAAGCCCTCGCCGCTCGCCTCGCTGGCCGGGCGATCACCCTCGACATCTGCGCCGAAGACGCCGCCGCGCAACTGATCGAACAGTTACCGGACGGCCTCGATATTCTGGTGCACAACGCCGGCATCACCCGCGACAAGACCCTGGCCAACATGACCCCGGAATTCTGGGATGCGGTGCTGGCGGTCAATCTCAATGCCCCGCAGGTGCTGACCAAGGCCCTGCTCGACAGCGGCACCCTGCACGACGATGCGCGGGTGATTCTGCTGGCGTCGATCAGCGGCATCGCCGGCAACCGCGGGCAGACCAACTACGCGGCCAGCAAGGCCGGTTTGATCGGCCTGGCCCAGGCTTGGGCGCCGACACTGCTCGAACGCGGCATCAGCATCAACGCGGTGGCGCCGGGCTTCATCGAAACCCAGATGACCGCGCACATCCCTTTCGGCCTGCGTGAGGCCGGGCGGCGCATGAGTTCGTTGGGCCAGGGCGGTTTGCCGCAAGATGTCGCCGAAGCCGTCGCGTGGCTGGCGCAACCGGGCACCGGCGCGTTCACCGGCCAGGCGCTGCGGGTCTGTGGACAAAGTGTTCTGGGGGCGTAGACATGAGCATTGAATGGCACACCCTCGACCGTGAACCGAGCTTGCCCGGCCTGTATGCGCGGGCCGCAACCCGGCGCAAAATCACCGGCACCCAACTGCCCGACGACGGTTTGCGCTGTTGGGTCGACGTCAACGGGCAGAAACTGGCGGCCTATCGCAAGGTTTGCGGCTTTGCTGATGACGGCCTGTTGCCGCCGACTTATCCGCATATCCTGGCATTCGCTCTGCAGATGCAATTGCTCACGGCAAAAGACTTTCCATTCCCGCTGCTGGGACTGATTCACCTGAGCAACCGCATTCGCGTATTGCGCCCGATGGGCGGGATCAGTCGTGCGCAAGTCGGTGTCCGGGTGCACAACCTGCAACCGCATTCCAAAGGCGCGACCTTCGAGGTGTTGACCACCCTGGATGACCAACTCGGGCCGCTGTGGGAAGCGGAAAGTCAGATGCTCTGTCGCGGCGTGAAGCTTGATGGCGAACCCGTCGAGCGAAGCTGGGAGACCTCCCAGGTGTTGACGCAAGTGGCGCAGTGGACAGCGCCGGCCGACATCGGTCGGCAATACGCCAAGGTCTCGGGTGACTACAACCCGATTCACTTGAGCGCCGCCAGCGCCAGGCTGTTCGGTTTTCCCACTGCCATCGCCCACGGGTTGTGGAACAAGGCGCGAACCCTCGCGGCACTCGCCGATCACTTGCCCAAGGCCAACCTTGAAATTGCCGTGCACTTTCGCAAACCGGTGCGCTTGCCCAGTGCGGTTTCACTGTTGGCCAGTGCGCCGGGGTCGAGCGGAGAGTTGCGCCTGATCGGTGCCGGGGATCTGGAGCACATGGTCGGGCAGTGGCAGCCGATCGCCTGATCCCTCGCCACAAGGTTTTCTGGCCGTCACGGGGCGGCCAAACCTGTAAATTGTGTATATATCACTTAAGTTTTTCCGCGCCCGACACAGGGCCCTGAAAAAAATCCAGCCTTGATTTTCAAGGCTTTTTTTTGCGCCTTTATATCCTGGGTATTAGTCCTTAGGCGCTGCGCCGCGCCCTATATATAAAGGCGTTAATACCAACTTGAGAATGGCGGGAACCCGCGACGCGATCGAGATTGGCACCACGGACGAGGCATTACCGACGACAGATCGGTGAGCCATCGAATGCAACGAACGTTGTGACAGGTGCAAGGAATCTCAATCATGAAAACTCAAGTGTGGTGCAAATCGGCAACAGCGCTGGCTTTGATCCTCTCCCTTGGTCTCGCGGGCTGCAGCAGCGGCGGTGGCGGCCATCACAGCAGTTCCGGCAGCTCTTCCCCGGACAGCGCCGCAGCAGGCAGCGGTGGAACAAGTGGCAGCGGTGGTACCAGCGGAACTGGCGGAACTGGCGGCTCGGATTCCGGAACCGGAGGAACCGCAGGCACAGGCGGAACTGGCGGAACCAGTGGTACCGGAGGAACCGGTGGGACGAGTGGCACAGGAGGAACCGGAGGCACAGGTGGTACCGCTGGCACAGGCGGTACAGGCGGCACCGGCACTGGAGGAACCGGAGGTACAGGCGGCACGGGGGGGACAGGCGGAACTGATCCGACTGGGCCGACCACCCCGACCACTACCCCACTGGTAACGACAACTCTGGTACAGGATGTCGGCAAAACTGTCAGCGGCGTTGGCGATGGCGTCGGCCAGGTCGGCGACTCGTTGAGCACCGTTCCGGTGGTCGGTGGCGTCGTGCAAAGCGCGGCCAACACCGCCGGCAACGTCGTCAGCACCCTGGGTGATGGCGTGACCAACGGCATCGGCAAACTGGGCACTGTCGACAATGGCCTGGGCGTTACCGCGTCATCGGTTGGCGGCGTGGTCGCGGATGTCGGCACTGGTGTTTCGGACCTGAGCGGCAAACTGGCGACCGCCACCGGCAGTGTTCCGGTCGTCGGCGGCGTGGTCACCAAAGTCGCACCCGTGCTTGACGGCGTCGGCGAGAAAGTCACCATGCTCGGCGACACCCTGAGCCTGGCCACCACCACCGGCCCACTCGGCTCGGTGACCAAGAATGTCGGCAACAGCCTGGTACCAGTCATTGCGATGGTTGAAAGCACCACTAACAAAGTGGGCAGCACGACCGGCCTCGGCGCTCCGCTTAATGGCGTCATCGGCCAGGTCGGTGGCGCGGTGAAAAGCCTCGGCGGTCAGGTCACAGGCGCGGGCGGCGGCAATGCCCTGACCAACACCGTTGGCGGTGCCCTGAGCAACGTCGGCACCACCGTCAGCACAGCGGGCGGGCTGGCAAACAACGGCACCACTTCCGGTGGTGGACTGAGCGGTGGCCTGGGCGGTACGGGCTTGTTGCAAACCGTCGGCGGTGCAGTGGTCAACGTCGGTTCCGGGCTGAACGCCGGTAACACCAACGGCACGGTCAGCGCCGCTGGCGTCACCACCGCCTCGCTGGGCAACACCATTGCCTCGGTCAACACTGTGCTCGGCGGCTCGGGCACACCGATCACCGCGACCACTTCGCCGCTGGCCACCGTCGGTGCCACTGTCGGCGCAGCGCTTAATCCGGTGACCAGCGCGGTCACCAGCGTCACCCAACAAGTCGGCGCCACAACGGGCCTGGGCGCACCGGTCGCCGGTCTCACCGGTCAGGTCGGCGGCGCGGTGAGCAGCATCGGCACCACCATTGCGTCCACCAATAACCCGGTGACGACTGCAGTCGGTGGGGTGGTCAACAATGTCGGCAGCACTGTCGCCTCGGTCGGCGGCCTGCTCAACGGCGGTACCGGCACAACCACTGGCGGGACTGCCGGTGCGGTCGGCGGGGTCGTCGGCACGGTCGGCGGTCTGCTCAATACCGCCACCAGCACAACCAACACCGGCGGCACCACCGGCGGCCTGGGCGGTGTACTCGGAGGCCTGACCGGCACTCTGGGTGGCGTCACACATTAAATTGCACCTGGCCGATTCGACGGCCTCACCTACAGCGCCTACGCTTGGTTGAAGGCGGAAGATTCCCACGAGTCTTCCGCTTTTTTCTTAGAAGAACTTCAGTCCAGCGCTGTGATCTGACCATGGAGTGTCCTATGCGCGTAATGGCATCCCTGCTGTTCCTCAGTATCAGTTCCGCCGCCCTCGCCGACACCCTTCCCAGCTTTCTCAACAGCAACGAAACCACTCGCAATCTACCCGTGCCGAACCTGCCGGCGGATGCCTATCGTCCGGCCGCCACGCCCCTGCAAGTCCCAGAACCTGGCGCGGCCGCAGCGCAACCATTGCTGATGGAGACAAAAATCAATCTGAAAACCGTGCAGATCGAAGGCGGCACGATCTACCCGCTCAACGAACTGGCCGAAGTCTACAAACCCCTGATCGGCCACCAGACCAGCCTGGCCGATCTGATCGAAGCCACACGCAACATCACCCGTCGCTATCAGAAGGACGGCTACCTGCTGTCCTATGCCTTCCTGCCGCAACAGCGCTTCGATGGCGGTGTGGCCCGGGTGGTATTGGTGGAGGGTTATGTGCGTGATGTTCAGGTGCAGGGCGATATCGGTCGGGTCAAAGGTCTGCTCGACGAACTGGCAGCAAAAATCCAGGCCGAACGACCGCTGACCCGCAAGACGTTCGAACGCTACACCACGCTGATGACCCGCATCCCCGGTGTGACCCTTCAGGCGCAAGTACCGCCGCCCGGCACCACCGACGGCGCCACCACGCTGGTGGCCCAGGCCAGCCGCAAAGCGTTCACCAGCAGCCTGAACACCACCGAAGACAATCGCAACGGTACTCAGGCACTGCTGGGCGTCAGCAGCAATTCTCAGACGGCCATGGGCGAGCAGTTGACCCTCAGCGGTCTGTTTCCGCCGGGGGACGATCACGAGCACTACTACCGCCTGGACTACAACCAGTTCCTCAACAGCGAAGGCACGCAACTGAGCCTGTTCGCCTCTCGCTACCGGGCCGACCCGGGCACCAACGTGCTCACCAGCGACGGCTTCGAACTCAAGCCGCACAAGGAGGACGATCGTTATTCCATCGGCGTCAGCCACCCGTTCATTGCGGCATCCAACGAGCTGCTCAATGGTGGAGCGCGGCTGTACGCGGTGGATGACAAAAACCGTTACGACGTGGTCGGCTACCCGGTGAGTATCGAGGAGCGCACCAACGTGCGCGCCCTCGCGTTCGAAGGCGACTGGCGCAAGGCCGATACCCGGCAGCTACGGATTCTCAGTGGCGGCCTGTATCAAGGCCTCGACAGCATGGGCGCGCACTCCAACAACCCGGCGCTGGACCTGAACTTCCTGCGCCTGCGCCTCTCCGGGGTGCAGAGCGACAAGTTCTTCGACAACTGGCAAGGGGTGCTGTCGGCCGCCCTGTACTGGAGCGACGACACCTTGCCCGACAGCGAGCGAGCGGTGTTTGGCGGGCAAAACTTCGGCCGTGGCTACCCGGATGATCAAGCGTCGGGTGACAAGGGCTGGGGGGCGGCTTACGAGGTCAACTACAGCTTCAATCGCGACGGCAACTGGGTGCGCATTCTGCAGCCGTACGTGGTGCTGGACCGTTCCAAAACCTGGTTCAACAAACTGCAGGTGCAGAGCAACGACCTGTCATCAGCGGCGGTGGGGCTGCGTTTTGGCGATGCCAAGTACTACAACATTGCGTTGGAGGCCGCCAAGCCGATGTCGGATGAAGCGCTGGATACGTTCAATCGCCGGGCGCGTTACAGCATCAGTTTCAGCTATCAGTTGTAAACGTCGGTCACAGGCGAGGCCGGCTCTCACAAGGTCATGAGTGAGAGCCGGCCTCGCCTGTGATCAACGCTGGATCAGGTGTCGCCCTCAAGCTAGTTTTTGGTCTCGATCTTGCCACCGGCATCCGGGTCGTAGAAATCCGGAATCTCGTACTTGTACTTCTTCAGCCAGCGCTGCATCGCCAGTTCTCTCTCGGTCGCCGTGGCGGTTTGCGGTTTGGGCGAAGCGGCCTGGTTGCGGCTTTGCAGCACCAGCCAGCCTTCGGTTTCCTGTTGCTGCGCCGAGGCCGGGCCGGCGTCGATTGCCTGGGCTGCAAGCGGCAGGCTGAGCAGGGTCAGGCAGCACACGCGGTGCAAGGTGTTCATGGTGATCTCCCGGAGTGTCACTTGAGCGTCGACGGTTGTGGGTCAGCCACTACCGCCACCTGATTGCCGGCCGCCGCCGGGGCCTTGGCCGGTACCTTGAGTTTTTCCGCACGGCTCTGGGCTTCGGAGAATTGCTCCGGCGTCAGGTGCGCGCGGCTGACGATTTCGGCAGCTTGCTGCCAGTTGTTCTGATAGAGCAGCAAGGTCACCAGATTCAGCGGTGCCAGTTGATCGTTCTGCTTGAGTTCGATGGCGGTGAGGAATTCGAAACGGGCGTCTTCAAGGCGCAACTGGTTGAGGTAGACCACGCCCAGGTCGTTGCGAATCTTTTCATTGGTTGGCGCCAGACGCACCGCGCGCTGCAAGTGCGTCAGGGCCTGAGCGTTATCGCCACGGGCCGCATAGAGCTGGCCCAGACCATGTTCGGCGTCCGCCGTCAGGCACGTACCGAGCAGTCCGCGATATAACGGCTCGGCCTCATTGCGCCCGAGCAAGCGGTAGACCTTGGCCTTGCGCAGGCGCACCTCGACCAGGTTGTCGGGCAGGCTTTGCAGGTTGGCCAGGCTGGCGTGCAGCTTGCCGTCGTTGGCCAGGTCGTCGGCCAGGTTCAGGGCCAGTTCCTGTTCGGAATCGAGCTTGCTGCAACTGGTCGGCGCCAGCAGCGCCGACCACGGCGCCTGACCGTCGGTGGCGCAACCACCGAGCATCAACAGACTTGCCACGACAATCAGTGCTTTCATCAAATGCTCTCCGTGAGCCAACGTCAGTTTGCAAACGCCCGGGTAATCGCGGTGAATCCCGGGCCGGCCAGTACGATCAGCAAAGCAGGAAACAGAAACAGCATCATCACCACCGACATCTTCGCGGACATCTTCGAGATATATTCCTGCAGTCGGGTCAGGCGTCGGTCGTCGAGCAATTGCTTGAGCGCCAACAGCGATTTCATCGCCCCGCCGCCCTGCTGAATCAGCTGTTGCAGGATCACGCAGGTGTCGGTGAACTCATCGACCGCGAGCATCACCGAGGTCTTGTGCAGTTCCTGTCCCAGCTCGAGTCCCGAGTCGACCCGCGCCAGAATCAGGCGCAGCTCGCGGGTCAGTTCCGGCAGCAGTTTTTGCCCTTCGCTGCTGAGCACGCGCAAGGCTTGTTCGACCGCCATCCCCGATTCGAAGAGGATGCGCAGCAGCGGGATGAACGTGGAGATTTCCACCGCGATGGTTTTCTGCCGACGCCCGGCGGCGTACGCCAGCAGTCGCTTGGGCAGCAGATAACCGGCGCCGGTGGCGAGCATGGGCACTATCCAGCGATTGGCCGCGTGAGGAAAAAACACTTCCTGCAGAAAAATTGCCAACCCCAGCATCAGCAGTGGTGTGCCAATCTGGCAGGCGGCGTACAGCGAGCGCTCACTGGCGCGGCGCCAGCCGAGGCGGCTGAGCAAGGTCTGGGTTTCGCTGTCGATGCTGACCGAGCGCTGGCCGAACTTGCTGTTGCCCAATGCGCGCAGCCAATGGCCGAAGCGGCTCTCGCGCACCAGATGTCCCTGCAACCGCTGGTTGACCTGGCGCACCCGACGCCGCTCCGTCAGCAGATGGTTGACCACCAGCAACAGGGCGCCGAGCAACAGCATCAGGGCGGCGAGATAAACCATTTCAAATACTCCGCAACATGCGCCACAGCGCCAGGCAACCGGTCACTTGCAACACCACGGCGATGATCAACATGGTCTGGCCGCCGGAGTCGTGCCACATGCCGAGCATGTAGCCGGGGTTGGTCAGCATGAAGTAACTCACCAGGATCACCGGCAGCGAACCGAGCACCCAGGCGGTCATGCGCGTCTCGCCTGTGAGCGCGCGCAGTTGCCGGGCGCCCTGATCACGTTCGCGGATCAACTTGATCAGGTTCTCCAGCAACTCGCTGGCATTGCCGCCGTAGCGATGGTTGACCTTGAGGCCGAGGGCGAACATGCGCAGCTCGTCCTGTTCATACAGTTCGGCAAGGTCACTGACCGCATCCGGCAGATTGACGCCCAGCTGCACGTTGCGCTGAACCCGGCCCATGGCTTCTTTCAGCGGATCGTCACTCGCCTCGATGCTGCCCATGACCGCATCGCTCAGGGTGCGTCCGGACTTGAGGCTGCGCACGGTGTGGTCGAGCAACGCCGGCAACTGCTCGATCATGCGTCTGATCCGGCGGTGGTACAGCCAGGAAATGTACAGGCGCAAGATCAGCGGCGGCGCCAACAGCATCGCCAGCAAACCGATCCAGCTCGCCAGCAGATAACCGAGGGCAATCGCCACACCCCACAACGTCAGCCACAGGCCGAAGCGCTCGTTGGGCCGCCCCAGTCCGGCGCGCAAAAACATCCGCTCGAGCCCGACCCAGGTCGGTTTCTGCGCGGCTAGTTGTGGCTGCCCCGCCGCGAGGCGGTTGAGCACGCGCTCGTTGCTGGTCTTGTGGATGCCGCGCAGGAACAACCAGATCGACAGCCCGAGCAGGATCAGACAAAGCAGGATGAGAATGGCCGGTCCGATCATGATGCGAGTTCCATGCTGTCAGCCCAGGTTCGTCTCGTGCCGCAACTTGTCGCCCGCCGGATTGACCGCTTCGCGCAGGAAGCCGAAACCGGTACGTCGATCAAGGCGAAACAGGGTGTTGGTGACGTAAACGTCTTCACGAATGCCGACCACTTCCACCACCTCGCTGACGCAGCGCCGGCCATCGGGCATGCGGGTCAGCTGGATGATCACGTCGAGGGCGGCGCAGATCATCTGGCGCAAGGTGCGCTCGGCGATCGAGCGGCCAGTCAGCCCCACCAGCGTCTCCAGGCGCAGCAACGCATCCTGCGCATTGTTGGCGTGCACGGTGCTCATCGAGCCGTCGTGCCCGGTGTTCATGGCGGTCAGCACATCGACCACTTCGACGCCGCGAATCTCGCCGAGGATGATCCGGTCGGGGCGCATGCGCAGGGCGTTGCGAATCAGGTCGCTGGCCTTCACTTCACCATGACCCTCGGCATTCGGCGGACGGGTTTCCAGACGTACCACGTGCGGGTGGCCGAGCTGCAGTTCGGCGACGTCCTCGATGGTCACCAGCCGTTCGTGCGGGTTGATCAACTGGCTGAGAATGTTCAGCAACGTGGTTTTGCCGGTGCCGGTACCGCCGCTGATGAGCACGTTGCAGCGCTTGCCCACCGCCTCCTGGAGAAACTCGAAAATCGCCAGATCGATGGTCTGCATCGCCATCAGGTCGCTGCTCTTGAGCATGTCCTTGCGAAACTTGCGGATCGACAGGCAAGGGCCGTCGAGGGCGATCGGCGGAATGATCGCGTTGACCCGACTGCCGTCCGGCAGGCGCGCATCGACCATCGGCGAAGACTCGTCGAGGCGTCGCCCGAGCGGCGCGAGAATCCGTTGCATGACCCGCTCGACGTGATGCGCATCGATAAAACGCAGGTCACTTTGATGCAGCACGCCATCGCGTTCGATGAACACCCGGTGCGGGCCGTTGACCAGAATCTCGGTCACCGACTGATCGCGCAGCAGCACTTCCAGCGGACCGAAGCCGGTGAGTTCATCAACGATTTCCTCAGCCAGGCGCTCCATCTCATAACGGGAAATCGCCAGGTGCAAGCGGGCGATGTATTCGGCGGCCTTGTCGGTGACAAACTGCGCCAGCAACTGGCGCGAGCCTTCCAGCAGGTTTTTTCCCGACTCTTCGATGGCGTCGATGATGTAGCGGTGCAGGACCAGCTTCAGCCCTTCGTGATCGGTATTGCCGACCGCGCCGTGCGGCACCGCGCCGAACAGTTTTTCTGCGCTCATGAGGTGCCTCGCAAGCGGTCGAACCAGGTGACCTTGGGTTTGGCCAGGCCTTCGGAGCGCTTGGCCAGAAGCTCGCCGAGGGCGCGCAGGCTCTGCGTGAGTTTTTCCCGCGGGGCCAGTTCGAACAGGCTGACGCCCTGGTTCTTGGCGTTCAGGCGCACTTCGGCGTTGGCGGCCAACACCGCGATCACTTCCAGATTGAAGGTTTTGCCCAGGGTCTCGGCATCCGGTGCAACGTTGCCCAGATAGCCGTCCACCAGCAGACGCGCGTGGTCGAGCTTCATGCCCTTCTCGCGCCACAGGTTGAGCACCGCAAGGTTGCGGCGGCAGTTGAGCACGTTCTGATCGGTGTACCACAGCAGCTTGTCGCAATGGCTGACAAACGTGCGTAAGGCTTCGCTCTCGGACTGCCCGGTGAGGTTCACGACGATGTGCTGGAAGTGTTGGCGCAGGGCGCTGAGCAACATGTACAGCTCGGCGGCGCTGGTGCTTTCCAGCGGCTCGTCGCTGCTGGCGTACGCCAGAATCCGCAAGCCGGCGTCCGTGCTGGTGAAGGCGCTGTCGATCAGCGTGGCGTCGAGCCTGCGCAAATGACGCAAGGCATCGCCGAAATGAAACGAACTCTCGAGCCCGAGCAATGCCAGGCTGTCGCCACGGGGCAGGCCCAGATCCAGCAGCAGAGTTTGCTGCCCACTCTTTTGCACCACCTGCGCCATGTGACTGGTCAACAACGCACCGTCGGAATTGCTCTGTGCGCCGTACAACACGGTGAGGCCACCGAGCTGGGTGTTGGCCGTCACCGGTGGCAGACGTTTGTTCAGGCGTCGCACCAGCCCGGCGACTTCACTGGCCCGCGAACCGTACGCCACGAAATCCCGGGCGCCGGCGCGCATCGCGTTGAGCACCAGTTGATTGTCCATGCCGTCGCCGAGCGCAACGATGGCGAGCATCGGCTTGGCTTCCAGCGCACCTTCGATCAACGCACTCTGCGCCACCACATGGTCACGGTCGAGGCCGACGAACACCAGGCTGGCAAAGGTGACGTCCACCAGCGCCAGCAGTTCATCCAGGCTCCCGGCCCCGGCGCTCACCACTTGGCCCAGCGGCGCGAGAGCGCCTTGCAGCCACTCCAGATCAGTGCTGTTACGGGTGATCGCAAGAAAGGTCTGGCTCAGGTTCTGGTTCATTGGGACAGTCCGCTGCGCTTGTCGAAGTTGCCGTTTTCCAGGAAGAACATGCGGTAGAAGTTCGGGTCGTAGTTGCGCAGTTTTTCTCCCGGCAGCGACGGCAGTTGCGCATCGGCCGCCAACGGCTGGACCAGATGCGGAGTGACGATCATCAGCAGTTCGCGCTCTTCGCGCTTGATCTGCGAGCCTTTGAAAAAGGCGCCGAGCACCGGGATATCGCCCAGTCCCGGAAACTTGTTCACCTGTGAACTGTTGGTGGTGCTGATCAAGCCGCTGATCACGAAGCTTTCGCCGTCGGCCAGCGAGACGCTGGTGTCGGTACGGCGGATAGTCAGGGCCGGCACAGTGGTACCGGCGATCTGCACGGCGTTACTCAAATCCAGTTCGCTGACTTCCGGTGCGACTTTCAGCGCGATGCGGTCGTGGCTGATGACGGTCGGGGTCAGGGTCAGCCGGATGCCGAACTCCTTGTATTCGATCGACACGTTGTCGCTGCCGGCGCTGGGCACCGGAATCGGAATTTCCCCCCCGGCCAGAAAGCTTGCGCTCTGCCCGCTCAGTGCCACCAGACTCGGCCGCGCGAGGGTGTAGGCGAAGCCACTGGTTTCCAGCGCGTTGATGATCGCCATGGTCTTGCCGCCGATCCACGAGAAGTTGAACAGGCCGTTGTCCACCGGCAGTCTCGGCGTCGGCACGCCGTCGATGGGCGGCAAAGTACCGGGGGAGCCGAACAGGAAATTGCCTCGCGTGCCAATCAGTGACGCGGTGGCCTCCTTGAGTTTGGTGCGGCTGACTTCGACGAAACGAATGTCGGTCTGCACTTGCGAGGGCAGCGTCGGATCATCGGAAGGCATGCGGTTGGCACTGGTCAATGCCGCGGTGGCACTGCCTTGTACGAAGACCATGCTCTGGCGAGGTTCACTGGAACATGCCGTCCAGACCATCAGGCTGGTAGCGCCGGGGGCCACGCCGGTCAGTAAAAACGACGCGCTGCCGGTGTCGTGCACATCAGCGATTTTCGGGTCGCCAATGGCCACGCGGGTGATTGCCACGGGTGACTGGATGTCCTGCTGGAACCCTTCGCCGATCTCGATCACCGGTGGCATACGACCCAGTGCCGAGCAATTGCCCGTGGCCGCCATGGCCGCGTTTATCGACAGTCCCATCAGTACCAAGGCCCGGACTACAGGTTTTAATAGCGGCCGAAATCGACTCTGCATGCACGTGGATCCTTGCTCAGTCATGGGACTTGTTGGGTAACCTGATTGCCGCGGATCACTTCCATCGGCGTCCGCGCATGGCCGCCAATGGCCGGCGCTTTCGGCGCGGCGCCCAGGGCCAGTTGCGTGAACTGGAAGAGTTGGCTGTTGGCGTTGTCCAGGTGCGCCGGCGACTGCTTTTCACCGGCCCAGTATTTCGCCAGACGCTGCTCCTCACTGCTGCGTACGGCCAGGCGCAACGTGCCGACCTGGGTGGCGAGCATCATCCGGCTCAGCAATTGCTCAGGCACCGCCAGCACCACGGTGCGTGCGGCGATCCGGCGTTGATCCTGTTTGAGTTTGTCGTCGGCGCTCAGGGCCGGGTTGGCAGGTTGGCCATCGTTGGTCAGACCGTATTGGTCACCGACGCCAAGCACGCGCATGGCCGGCACCACAATCTGCGCCGACTGCTGCAGATTGCTCGCGTCCTGCCGCAGATAGAGCAGCACGTCGACGTAGTCGCCGGGAACCAATTGCCCGGCGGCACCGATCACCTCGTCCACGGCCACGGTGAGCGCGCGCTCATCGCTGTGGATCATCCGCGCCAGCGCGCCGCCGGCTTCGAAGCTTTGATCATTGAGCCAGGTGCCGGCGCTGAGGTGCCGCCACGGCGTGCGCCCCACCGCTTGATCAACACTGGAAAGGCTGCCGGCCGGGGCGCTGCGCAGTTTTTCCAGCGCCACATCGGCAGCTGTAAGAGGGGTGAAAGGCGGAACATCGTGCAACAGCACGACCACTGGCTGACGGGTCTGGTCTTCGGCGGCGGCGACGGTTTTTTCCATAACGACCACCG
Organism: Pseudomonas serboccidentalis; assembly: GCF_028830055.1. Classification (NCBI taxonomy): domain Bacteria; kingdom Pseudomonadati; phylum Pseudomonadota; class Gammaproteobacteria; order Pseudomonadales; family Pseudomonadaceae; genus Pseudomonas; species Pseudomonas serboccidentalis. The sequence continues at coordinate 4,444,911 of NZ_CP101655.1, read as the reverse complement.
GGGCAGCAGGCGCCTGGGCGACGGGAGCCGGTTGCCGACTGAGAACCAGACCCCAGTAACCGACGATGATTGCACCCAGCAACAGCACCGCTGCAAGACCCATGGTGACGCGACTGTTCATGACGGCTCTCCCTTTCCTGCTGCACCGACGACCTGTACTTCCGATGAGAGAATTTTTCGCGATCAGGCAGCTATGAACATGCAACTATTTCGCTATTTCCAAGCTAGCTGATCCGTGCCAAAACGCCATTACTGACAGGAAAATAACTCACTAAAGTATGAGTCCTGGCCAATTAACTGTAGGGAGCGGCCCGACTAACGATCCGGTTAATCCTTTGTGATTAATCCGTTCTTACAGTTGTTGACCGAGGGTTTGTTGACAATGCTCTGATAGCACGGTGCAAGCATGCCGCTGTAGCGTTGGATCGGCGCCAGAGGCGCGAAGGAGTGGACATATGTTTCGGATGATCATCGACTATCTACTGGCCAGGGCCAGGCTGCTGTGCAGAAGCGAAGAAGGTGCGTCTGCCATTGAATACGCGATCGTGGTGGCAATGGTGGCGGTCGTTGTCGTGGTATTCGTAACGCCCATCGGCGACAAGGTGCTGGCCATTTTCAACGTGGTGCTGACCAAGCTCGGTGGCACGGCACAGGTCAGAACGACGCCCTGATCAAAACCTTTCCCCTCTTCCAGTGCTCGTGCCCATGCTGACGTTCAGCAGCGCTCAGGCACTGGCAACTCATCGGATTTCGTAAGTCCGATCACCCGCCGTTACGAAGGAGAATGTCAATGTTCCTTGAATACCTGATATTGCGCCTGAGGTCGTTTCTGGCAAGCACAGAGGCTGCATCAGCCATCGAATACGCCATTGTGGTGGCTATGGTGGCGGTCGTCGTCGTTGTGTTCATCACACCTTTGGGCGCGAAGATCTTTGCGATTTTCAACAACGTTCTGGTGGCGCTCGGCGGCACTGCGCAAACGGCTCCGGTGCAGACCCCCTGATGTGAGTCGCGTCAGGCGAATGTCGCGCTACACTCGATTGCACTTTCAGCTTCTCAGGGATTGCCCATGAATGCTTCCTCACTCCCCCGCCAACAGTTGCTTCTGGTTGACGATGAAGAGGATGCGTTGCTTGAGCTGGCCGAGTTACTGGAGGGCGAGGGCTTTACCTGCCACACCGCGACTTCGGTGAAGCTCGCCCTGCACCACCTCACCCGCAATCCGGATATCGCCTTGGTGATCACCGATCTGCGCATGCCGGAAGAGTCCGGCATGTCGCTGATCAAGCGCCTGCGCGAGCACACTTCGCGCCAGCATCTGCCGGTGATCGTCACGTCAGGACACGCCGACATGGAGGACGTCAGCGACATGCTGCGCCTGCAGGTGCTGGACCTGTTTCGCAAGCCGATCTACCACGTGCGCCTGCTGGAAACCCTGGACAATCTGTTCCCCAAACCGAAGACGTAGCCAGAGTAATTCAGGCGAGGTGTTTTTGGCAGAATTGACTGCCTGTCCGGGATGGACAGGCAATCGAAATCAGTGTGCGGTTACACGCTGACGAGCCGCCGAAGCACTCGGCGACAGCGCCAGTGCCAGCTGGGTGCGGTTGTGCATGTGGGTCAGGCGCAACACCTGCGAGACGTACAACTTTACGGTGTTTTCGGTGATGCCCAACTCGCAGGCGATCTGATAGTTGGTCTGCCCTTTGCCCACCAGGCGCGCCACATCCAGTTGCCGTGGCGACAACTGATTGAAGATCGCCGGAATCTCCTGCGCGGCGCCTGCGCCTTCGCCGCCGAGCATGTCGCTGACCACCGCCGCCGGATTGCGCCGGACCTTGTCCAGGTCCTGGTAGAGATCGTCGATGGACTCGGAAAGAAATTGCAGCTTCTGGTTCAGATGACCCAACTGCACATTCTTGTGCCGATCCTGCAGCGCCGCTTCCTGACGTTTCACGCCTTCGAGCAGTTCATCCAGATCGACCGGTTTCTGATAGTAGTCGGCAATCCCTGCGCGCAGAGCCTTGATCACGTCCTGTTTATCGGCCCGACCGGTGAGCATGATCGCTTCGAACACCCGGTGTTTGCCGCCGATACGTTGCAGCTCCTGCACCAACTGGATGCCATTCATGTCCGGCATATGCAGATCGCTCAGCACCAGGCCGATTTCCGCGTCCTGGCTGAAACGTTCAATCGCCTGCTGACTGGATTCACATGGCACACAGCGGTAACCACTGCTTTCGAGAAACTCGCACAACTCCTCGACAATCAACGGTTGATCATCGACCACGAGCACTTTTACCGCAGACGTAAGCTTGTTCACGAACCACTCCATTGCTCGGGCCAAAGCTGACTTTTTCTGCACTTTGGCGGTGTAACGACTTCCTTTGAAAGTAGACGCACTTTCCGACTATGTACATAGGACTAGTGGCAAGTTGCGACTAATGGATCCAAGGCACTGACAGCAGTACTCCCACCAGCACGAACGGTGCAAAAGGCTGCTTCTTTGACACTCCCGGCTCCATATATCGAAGATGTTCTCTAAGCCCTTGACTCGTATGAAGCCAGACTCTTGGCGCGATCAGCAGCCACAGCAAACTGGCGACACCCGCGCCGATAAACGTACAAAGAATGAATAAACCGTTCGTCGCAAGGCCCAGGGCTGTCATTAATTTCACATCGCCTGCGCCCATGCGGCCCATGAAATACCCCGGCAGCGTCAACGCCAGGGCAATCACGCCGGCCCAGAGCCCCTCCTGCGCATCGGTCCCGAGCCAGGTCGTGCCAGTCACCGACAGATGGATCAACGCCAGCGCCCCCGCACCGAACGTAAGAGCATTGGAAATACGCCGTTGCCGGGCATCCTGGGCGGCGCACACGGCCAGCCAGATCAGGAGAACTAAACTCTGCATCCGGTTAAATCCCGTCCGATTTTGCTGATTGATTCTATGCTGATACTACGCAGTGAACGTCAGGGTAGACGCAGTCATGAAAACCGGCTTCGCAAAATCACAGGCAGGCGCAGTGGCGATCGAATTCGCCTTGGTATTCGTGATTTTTTTCGCTGTGTTCTACGCACTGGTCAGCTACAGCCTGCCGTTTGTATTGATGCAGACGTTCAACGAGGCGACGTCCGAAGCGGTGCGCCGCAGCGTCGCGGTCGACCCCAATACCCCCGGTTATGCCAGCGTGGTGGTGAGTACCGCCAACGCCGCGTTGACCCAGCAATTGCAGTGGGTGCCATCAACGCTGAACCTGGTGGTCGGCGTCGATACCTCGGCGGTGTATGACGCCACTCAAGGCACGCTGACAGTCAGCGTCAATTACCCCACCAGCAAGCTCAATCAGGTCATCCCGTTTCTGGTCTTGCCGGGCGTGGGTGCGGTGCCGAGCCTGCCCGCCAACCTTACTGCCACGTCGAGCCTGAAATTTTGACCTCCGGCGACAATCTGTTCGGACGCTTGCTCAAACGCGCGCCGACGCCTGCCAGCGAATTGCCCGACCTTCTCGGCTCTCCTGCGCTGGGCCTGCACCTGCACCTGGACAACGAAGGCTGCGTATTGCAGGTGGCCGGGCCGTTGCGCCAACAGTTGGCCCAACGGCCGCCCCACGAGTCACCGTTGCCGCTGTCGGCTTATTTACTGGCGCACAGCACACTGGCGATTGAAGGCCGCCCGCAAGACTGGCAAGGGCAAATGCTCGACCTGGACTTCCCCGGACTCAGTGATCAGACCTTGCATTTGCGCGGCTGGGTGCAGCCCTTGGCCGAGGGTTGGGTACTGCAATTGATGGACATCGGTGACCTGCTGCTCGAGCGCCAGCAAGCGCGCAATCGCGACGCCTGTCAGGCCCTCGCCGGGCAGATCAGCGAGCACCTGCGCGTCTGTAGCCTGACGCGCCTGCCGGTGGTGGTCAGCGAGCAATTGCAGGCCATCGCCCAGCGCTGGCATATCCCGTGCCTGGCCATCGCCCTGCTCGACGAACAGGAACAGGGCTGGCAGATCTTCGAACAATATCGCGCCCACGATGCCCCGATGCTGTGGCAGGACGGCCAGCGTCTGGGCACACCGCTCGACAGCCTCAACGGTAGCGCGCCGCAGCGTCTCGGCGCCCATCATGGGCTGTACGAACATTCGCGAGTGGAAACCACGTTCGGCAACGCCGATGGGTTCGCTGTGCCCTACAGCGATGATCGCGGGGTAATGGCGTGGCTGCTCTGCGGCTTCTACACCGTGGACGTTGCCGCGCCACACCTGAGCGACCGCGACTGGATGTCACTGACCAGTGCCTTGGCAGCCCCACTGCTCAGCCGCTTGCGTGACCAGCAGCATCATCACTACACCGAGCGGCTCGAATCGCTGCAAACCCTGCTCGGTACCGGCTGGTGGGAGATGCTCGGTGACGACGTGCTGCTGGCCCCGTCGCTGCTCGACGTGTTGCCGGCGGACAGAGCTCGAATCCCGCTGCAAGACTGGCTGGCGCTGATTCATCCGGCCGATCGCGAAGAACTGCGCAGCCGCCTGCACGCCCTGCAACTGCACGGCGAGCCCCTGACGCTGAGCGTTCGTCTGCACCGCAGCGACCGCGAACAAATACCGCAGTGGTATCGCGTGCAGGGGCAGGTCGCCGGCACGGGTGAGCATCGGCGGCTGGTGGGGTTCATGCTCGACATCAGCGACACCCGGAACCAGCAGCAACGGGCCGAAGCCGCCCATGCACGACTGGACAACCTGATCGCCAGTTCGCCGGCGGTGATTTATGTCCAGCGCTACGTCGAAGGCGCACTGATCCCGGCCTTCTTCAGTGCCAGCCTGGAACCTCTGCTGGGCTGGACACCGGACGAGTGCAGCGCCGCCGACTGGGTGCAGCTGATTCATCCCGAAGACCGCGAACTGTATTTCACCCGCACCCGACAGTTATTGCGCGAAGGCTCGGTGCGCGCGCGTTATCGCCTGCGCGACACGCGCGGCGAATACCATTGGCTGCTCGACGAAGCCAAGCTGCTGCGCAATGACCTTGGCCTGCCGGTCGAAGCCGTCGGCCTGTGGCTGGACGTCACCGAAGCGACCCTCGCTGCCGAACAGGTCAGGCACAGCGAAGAACGCTATCGAATTCTGGTAGAAGACTCGCCGGCAATGATCTGCCGCTATCGCCCGGACCTGACCCTGACCTTCGGCAACCGGCCGCTGGCGACCTATCTGGAATGCACGCCGGAGCAATTGCCGGGGGTCGATCTGGGCAGCTGGATGTCCGACGAGCAACGCGCCGCCTTCGTGCAACGCCTGGCGCTGCTGACCCCGGAGCTGCCGGTGAGCACCGCGGAAATCAGCCTGCAACTGCCCGGGCGTGAGCATGCGTGGTGGGTGTGGTCCGATCGCGGGGTGTTCGATGAACACGGGCGCCTGCTCGAAGTGCAGGCCGTGGGCCGTGACAACACCGAAGTGCGGCGCTCGCAGCAGCAACTCACACAAAGCGCGAAAATGGCCACCCTCGGCGAAATGGCCACCGGCCTGGCCCACGAAATCAACCAGCCGCTGAACGTGATGCGCATGGCCATCGTCAACGTGCTCAAGCGCCTGAGCAACGGCGACGCGCAGATCGACTACCTGACCGATAAACTCAAGCGCATCGACGCCCAGGTGCAGCGTGCCGCGAAAGTGGTCGATCACATGCGCGTGTTCGGCCGCCGCTCGGAGATCGAGCAGCAACTGTTCAACCCGGCCTCGGCCATCGAAGGCACATTGTCGCTGCTGGCCGAAGGCATGCGCGGCAAGGGCGTGGATCTGCACATCAGCGAAACCGGCTTTACCGTGCAAGTACGCGGCTATGTCGATCAGTTGGAACAGGTGCTGATCAACCTGATGGTCAACGCCCGCGATGCACTGCTCGGCAAACGCGAGAAAGACTCGACGTTCAAGCCATGGATCTCGATCTACGCCGAACGCGATGAGCACACGGTGCGGCTGTGGGTCGAGGACAACGGCGGCGGCATCGACCCGCGCTTGCTGGAGCGGATTTTCGAACCGTTCTTCACCACCAAACCGGTGGGTGTCGGCACCGGGCTGGGCCTGTCGGTGAGCTACGGCATCATCGAAAACATGGGCGGCCATTTGAGCGTGCGCAACTCGGTGGAGGGCGCCCGCTTCTGCATCGAACTGCCGGTGGCGTCGGACGTCTAGATCACCAGATAGGCCTTGCCGGTCTGGCCGCAGGTCATGTTGGCGCCGACGTCGACGTCCATCAGGTTGATGCCCAGGGACTTGAGCAGGTTGTTGAGCAATGGGTCGAGCAATGGGCTGACCACGCCGGTGACCGCAGGCAACAAACGGCTGCTGACCTCACTGATCAACGAAGCCACACCGGTGACAATGGCGCCGAGCGGGTTGCTGCCCACCGGTTGGTAGACGATCAGGTTGATGCCGGCCAAGGTGTTGCTAAGGCTGCCGACGATATTGTTGGTGGGGACCGCCGATTGCACGCTGGATGGCAGTTTGAGGTTGGGCGGTGTTGCGAACGGCGTGCCACTGGAAAACACCAGGTCCTGCGTATTCTGCGCGACGGAGGTATCGAGTTTGATCGCGATGCCGCCCGCATCGTATTGAACATGGGTAGCGGCGTCGCAACTGCCGATGCCCAGAATCCTGTGGCAGGTCACGATGCCCAGATCCACCAGCGGCAACGGTGCGACCGTAGGCTCGGCTGCCGATGAGAAGGCATTGGTCGGGTCAATCTTGCCAAGTTTGAGGTCTGCGATCGACGTGATGGTATGGGCCGTCAGGCTTTTGGTGCCGGTGTTGCCGGTCGGGCAGCTGTAATCGGTGACATAGCTTTTCGCGCCGCCGGCATCCAGTGCGATATCGATTTGCGGGCTCGGCAGCAGTTTCGGATCGAGTTGCTCGCAACCGGCGCCCAACAGACAGACCACTGAGTTGAGCGTGTCGACCAGATTCAGACTCAACAGCGCATTGAGGGTCGGGGTCAATGTACCGACCAGCCCCAGCACCGCACTGGTCAGCCCGGTCACCCCGGACAGCACCGGCAGATTCACCGAGAGCATCGTGCGAACCTGCGCCGTGCGCACATAAATCCGGTCCGGCCCCAACGGGTTGGCCTTGGCCCGCGCCGGATCGCCAATCGCCGAAAACTGCGGCGGCTCGATCACCTTGACCCGTACCGTGACGTTCGCCAGCCCCAGCACGCTGATCGGCAAGGTCGCGGCCACCGCACTTTTGCTGTTGGCCAGCTGCACCACGCCCTGAATCAATTGCAGCAGCTGCAGGTTGGCATCCAGCCCGGCCGCCGTGGTGCCGGTCTGCAACTGCAGGATGTCGCCGAGCTTGACCGGTGCGGCGTTGGCCGCCGCGACCTGCAATTGCCCCAACGCGGTGATCACCTCGGCCGTCGCGCCATTGAGCTGCACCACCGTCGCGGCCGCCTGAATCAGTTGGGTGACCGTGGCCTGGGTATTGAGTAGCTGCGTGTAGTTGCCGGCGGCCACGTTGAGGTTGATCGCCAGTTGGTTGAGGTAGCTGAGCAGGTTGATGTCAGTATTGAGCAGGCCATCCCAGCCCACTGCCGTGAGGTTGACGTTGCCGCCCAGCAAGCCGGAGAACAGTGGATTGAGAATGTTCGACTGCGCAGTATTGATGCTCGCCAGCGTGCTGCGGATGTTCAGTTGCGCAACCGTCGGGGTCGGCTGGGCGGCGACGGCCGAGGCATTCAGGGTGGTGTTGAGGCTGACCGCTGAGCCGGTGAACAATGCTTGTACGCCACCGGCAAAACTGGTGGTCACCGTGCGACTGGCCGCGACTTTGACCGCCGTTGACCGGGTCGCATCGGCGGTGAACGTGCGCAGTCCGCTGGCCGCGGTCTGTACGCTGCCACAGGTGGTCGCCAAGGTGTTGTTGCTATCGACGACGTAGCCGTTGCGTACAGCGCTTTGCCCGGCATAAGTGGCTGCGCTGAGGCCTGACTGGCAGTTGCCGCCGCGACTGACGGCTTCCAGCGCCGCACTGTCCACCACCCGCTGCAACGAGCGCTGCTCCATGTACAGCCGACCGGTGTCGACCACCAGCAACATCAGCACCAGCGCCAGGCTGAGGGTGGCAGCCGCCATCAACCCGATCGCCCCGTGTTGCCGGGCCGGACCGTTGAACTGCGAACGAGGCGACATGGCGCACTCCTTTGCCGGCATGTTGCCGAGCGCGACCTCCGATGGTGGATTTGAGTGTAGACGGGGCTAGTGGCAACGCGCCATTTCCTACAGTGCAAAACCTTGTAGGAGTGAGCCTGCTCGCGATGGCGGTGATCCATCCAGCAACTATGTGGCAGACAGACCGCTATCGCGAGCAGGCTCAGGCCTACAGGGGATTGGTGTCAGGCAAAAAAATGGGAGCCGCTGGGCTCCCATTCTTCAAACCGGCTTAGCGCGGTGGATAGTTGGCCAGAATCCGGCCGACCGTCTCGCGGATCGAGTTGCTGCGATCCTGTGGACTGGGCGTACTGCTGAGCATTTGCTCATCACTGCCGCGCCACACCAGTTTGCCGTCCTTGCCGTCGAGCAGGTCAATCTGGATCGTCGCTACCTTGTAGGTGATGTTGCGGGTTTCGTTGTACATCGGCGCGCCCCAGTAACCGTTCCACGGGCCACCCCAACCGCCGCCGTAGTTGGTGGTCACTTGCTGCTGGCGATCCTCGACGATCAGGTAGGTCTGCACACTCAGGTCGCCCTTGGTACCTGCGGCGGCAGGACGCAAGCCGCGCTGGTCGAGCTGGTCGCTGACGGCCTGGCGGATACGTTGCTCGGTCAAATCGCTTTTGATCCGGGGATCATCCGGGCGGTATTGCAGGGCGGGGTCTTTCCAGCTCCAGCTGCGATACGCGGCAAAGTCGCGACTGGCATCGAAGTCATGGTTGACCTGGTGGGCGGCGCAGGCACTGAGCAACGCGGCCATGACCAGTAAAGCGAGACGACGGAACATGGTTTTCTCCGGTTGAAGGCCTGAACCCGCGAAGTGTTCTCACATAGAGTTTAGCTGGGCGGATAGGCTGACATGGCTTTTTCCACAGCCTCGCGAATGGCGTCGGTGCGCACCAGTTGGCTTCCCTGGCTGGCCGTTTCGGCGCTGGCGCTCCACACCGGTTGACCAGTGCCGGCGTCGAACAGATTGACCTGCACCACGACAACCTGCTCCTGATAGGTGCGAACAATCGGCACGCTGTTGTACATGCCATAACCGCGCCCGTATCGATCATAGCCACTGTATCCGCCGTAACCGTAATCGTCCTGCACCTGACGCAGGCGGGTTTGCAGACTCAGGTTGGCACTGACCAACAGGTCGGCCGGACGATTGTCGTGTAACGGGCGCAAGCCGCGCTGGTCGAGGGCATTGCTGACCGCCTCGGCCACTTGCGCAGAATCCGCCCACGCGGTGCCCGGCGGCAGTTGCCCGTTGAGCCAGGCCCAACTGCGATAGCGCCCGTAATCGCGCGGTGGCGCCGGATAAGCACTGCGGTCGAAGGTGGTCGCGGCTTGCGGCGGCGCTGGCGGCAGGGGCCGCGATTGCGCCACGTACGGGTTGCTGCCCTGACAGGCGGCCAACCCCAGACAGATCAGCAATAACCCCGATTGTGCTTTCATGTCGTGCTCCGATCAGATCGGCCGGCAGATCCAGTGCAAGTAACGCCCAAGCCCGGCGAAGCTTGGGTGACGACGGTGCGCCAGTTCCATTTCCAGCAAGTCCGCCAGTTCGGCACGGGCCTGGAATTCCACCGGCATGTAATCGTGAAAAACCCGCACCCCGCTCTGGCTTTCGACCTGCCACAACCCTTCGAGTTGCGTCGCCAGTTCCCGTGGATCGAGCGGCTGCTGGGGAGTCAGGCTCTGCTTTTCGCCGGCCATGACGTTCTTGCGCATTTTCTTGAAATGGCCCTTGAGCAGGTTGCGATAAATCAGTGCATCACGGTTGTAGAACGCCAGCGACAGCCAGCCGCCAGGTTTGGTCAGCTGATGCAGCACCGGAAGGATCGCGTGGGGTTCGGCCAGCCATTCGAGCACGGCATGGCAGATCACCAGATCGTACGGTTCAGTGAGCTGACCGAGCAGCTCCTGCCACGGTGCCTGAATGAACGTCGCGGTTTGCCCGGCCTCGGCGAAGCGCTGACGGGCGCCTTCGAGCATCGGCTCGGCCGGTTCGGTGAAGGTCACTTCGTGGCCGCGTTCGGCCAGCCACAGCGACATGTGGCCCAGGCCTCCACCGATGTCCAGCACCCGCAACGGCCGGTCCGGCAGCGCTTCGGCAAGGTCGGCCTGCAGCACCGCGAGGCGAATCGCCCCTTTGGCGCCGCCGTAGATTTTTTCGGCGAACCGGGTCGCCAACTGATCGAAATGCCGGTCGCTCATCAGTTGAACCGCCGTTCGCTGTCGGCGAGCTTGCTGCGCACCACTTCATTCATGTCCAGCCCCAACTCGCTGCACAGCAGCAACAGGTACAGCACGATGTCGCCGACTTCCTGCCCGGCATGCGCCAGCTTTTCCGCCGGCAACTGGCGCGACTGGTCTTCAGTCAGCCACTGGAAAATCTCCACCAGCTCGGACATCTCGACACTGGCGGCCATGGCCAGGTTTTTCGGGCTGTGAAATTGCCGCCAGTCATTGCGGTCGCGAATGGCGTGCAGGCGTTCGGTCAGTTCAACAAGGTTCATCGGGTTCTCCTGAAGGCGTATAGCTTCGGGGGGATACGTCCTGAAGGCAAGGCCCATGTAGGAGCTGCCGCAGGCTGCGATCTTTTGATCTTGCCCTTGAAAATCAAGATCAAAAGATCGCAGCCTGCGGCAGCTCCTACAGGTTTTCCGTTCGGCGCAGCATTGAGCCATACTCCTGACAGGGAACTCGGCCACCCTCGGCGTGGCCCAAGGCTCAGCTCTTTCATCAGGATGCACACATGCAGGTAGAAAGCTTTTTCGAATGGCTCGGCCAGGCACTCGGCTCGATCATCCGCTTTATCGTCGATGGGCTCAGCGGCCTGTTCAACATTCTGAGCAACGCCGGCGGCAACTTTGTCGACGGTCTGGCCAAGACGCTGGGTATGGACACCTCGATCATCAGCATTCTCGCGCTGATCGTCGGCTTGATGCTGTTGTGGTCGGCGATCCGCGCGTTCATGAATGCGTCGATCATTGCCGGGATCATCTGGCTGCTGCTGGGGTTGTGGTTGCTGAGCTGGATCATCCACTGACACAGCCTCCCTGTAGGCTTCGCCTGCAATGGATTGCGTGTCAGACCAGATGAATCGCTACAATCCCCGCTCCTCCAAGGAGCCCGCATGTCCAACCTGATTGCCGACTGGCGCGACCGCCCGACTCACCGCAAGGTCTGGGCGCTCGCCGCGCCGATGATTCTTTCCAATATTTCCGTGCCGCTGGTGGCGCTGGTCGACAGCACCGTCATCGGTCACCTGCCCCACGCCCATCAACTGGGCGCCGTGGCAGTCGGCGCCAGCCTCTACACCTTTCTCGCCTGGGCCATGGGCTTTCTGCGCATGGGCACCACCGGGTTTGCCGCGCAGGCCGCCGGGCGCAGCGATGGTGCGGCGTTGCGGCAGATACTGTTGCAGGGCTTGTTGCTGGCCCTGGGGCTGGCGATCGTGCTCGGCGCGCTGGGCGTGCCGTTGAGCGGCGTGGCCTTGCATTTCATGCAGCCGTCGGCCGAGCTCGATCAACTGACCCGCGACTTTTTCCACACCCGGTTATTCGGGCTGCCGGCGGCGCTGGCCAGTTACGCCCTGGTCGGCTGGTTTCTAGGCACCCAGAACGCCCGGGCGCCGCTGGCGATTCTGCTGAGCACCAACCTGATCAACATCGCCCTCAACCTGTGGTTCGTCATGGGTCTGGAATGGGGCGTGGTCGGTTCGGCCCGAGCCTCGGTGATCGCCGAGTGGAGCGGTGCCCTGCTCGGCCTGTGGCTGACCCGTGGCGCATTGCGCGCGTATCCCGGGCACATTGCGTGGGCGGCGCTGAAGGTGTGGCAGAGCTGGCGCCCGCTGCTGGCGGTCAACCGCGACATCTTCATTCGCAGCCTGGCGCTGCAATCGGTATTTTTCCTGATCACCGTGCAAGGCGCGCGGCTCGGCGATGCCACCGTGGCGGCCAATGCCCTGTTGCTCAACGGCCTGTTGCTGACCGCCCACGCGCTGGACGGTCTGGCGCATGCGGTCGAAGCCTTGTGCGGACACGCCATCGGCGCCCGTGATCGCCTCGCCTTGCGTCGCTCATTGGTGGTGGCCGGGGGCTGGTCGCTGCTGGCCAGCCTCGGTTTCGCCGCGCTGTTTCTGCTGGCCGGGCACCTGTTCATTGAAATGCAGACTGACATCCAGAGCGTGCGCGACACCGCGTTCATCTATCTGCCGTATCTGGCGGTGTTGCCGTTGATTGCGGTCTGGAGTTACTTGCTCGACGGCCTGTTCATTGGCGCCACCCGCGCGCGGGAAATGCGCAACGGCATGCTGCTGACCGTCGCCCTGCTGCTGCCGTTCGCCTGGGCGTTGCAGGGGCTGGGCAATCACGGTCTGTGGATATCTTTCCTGTTGTTCATGGTGCTGCGCAGTCTGACCCTCGGCGCACTGGCCCTGTGGCTGCGGCGTAATGACGGCTGGTTCAGCGGCCGCCATGCTCAGGGCTGATCGCGTTGCCAGCGTTGACGCAATTGTTCGAGCCGCGCTGACGCACTCAGTCCGTCCGGCGCCGACAGCAATGGCGCACGCGGATGCTGCAAGCGTAGCCACAGCCAGTCATCGAGCAGCGGCCTTTCGCGAAACCCCAACGCCAGCCCCTGCTGCACATGGGAAGCCATCGTCGGATAGTCAGTTGCCGCCGATTGGCACCAGCGCCAGATGTGCTGTTCCAGCAGGCAGCTTTGCAAGCGCTCACGCTGACGACGGGTGAGACTTTCGTCGATCCCCAGCCGTTCGACCGCCCATTGCGGGTTGCGCAATTGCTGCCAGCCCTGACTGCCAATGGCGAGGTCGGCCCAGGTGCCACCGAACCAGCGCAACAGGCGGATCGGCCCGAGCCAGCGGCTCAGGTCGGCGGCATCGCAGGCATCGAAGAAGTAGCTGGCCGTCTGGCGGTTGTAGTAACCGAGCAAGGCGCGGTGGTTGAGCCCGAAGGAAACGCTCAGCATCCGTTGCAGGTGGCTCAGCAGGGCCTGCTCAGAGGCCTCGCTGGCGATCAGCAGACCGCGCCAGGTCTGCGGATCGTGGTGACACAACGCGGCCAATGCCGGGCACTCATGCAAATCGACCAGCAGCGGACCGTGCTCGCTCACGGCCTGAAACTCGGTGCCGTCGAACAGCCGCGTGCAACGCACCCCGGCAAAGCCCTGACGCAGTGTCGCCAGCGCCTGCTGCGCATCGACGCTGTCGAGCAACAGCCAATTCGCCTGCTGGACAAATCCCACGCCGCTCAAGTGGCGCCGCCCTGATCCAGCGACGCGACCAGTCGGCAACTGCAGATTGACGCGGAGCAGTGGCTGTAACTGCCTCCGCCGGGCATCAGGCACAACAGCAGTAGCGGCTCTTCGGACTTGAGCCATTGCATCAGGCCTGCGCTGGGCAGTTCGTCCGGCAGTACGGGGAGCGAAGCCTCATCGTCGTCTTCGAGCACGGCCGACACCTGCAAGACCCCGCTGATTACCGGTTGATCCGGGTCGCCCTCCAGAAAGCTCACCACCACTTCGACGCCTTCGCGCAATGACGCCAGCGCCGTCTCGCTCAATGCCGGTGCGAGCGGCAGCCAACAGTGGCTGGCGGCAGCGCCCTCGCCCTGATACAGCCAATCGAACTGCACCGCCACCGGTCGCAGGTCATCGGGCTGTGGTTCGTCAACCGTCACCACCCAGGCCCGTTGCAGGCTGTGCATGCGCGGCCTGGCACAGGTACTCGCCAGTGTCGGGAGTGGCGCCTGGGCTGTGGCGAAAATCCGGTTGCTGTACGACGGTTCGCTGGCGGGGTCGCCGCGATGTTCGATCCGGCTGAGCAACCAATGGCGGTTGCACTCGGCCAACGGATATCCACTCAGCACCAGCCACTGAGCGCTGCGCAAGGTCGGCAGTTCGCTGTGGCCTTCGGCCCTTTGGGTTCCGGCGGGACGCTCGGGCACATCCCCCGCTTCCGCTTCTACTTGCCAGCGACGCACTGTGGGTGCGGAACCACGGTCCAGCGACGCCACGTCGACCACGGGCAAACGCGGTGGATCATCGGCGAAGACCAGACAGTGCCCGTCAGGCCTGTGCTCGAAGTAATAGTGGATTCGCGCCTGTGCGCACAGCCGCTGCACAAACTGCAGGTCTGATTCGCGATACTGAGTGCAAAAGGTCCGGACCGGGTACTCGCTGCGCAAATCGAAGCGCCGTTGCACGCCGACAATCCCGTGTTCCTTGAGCACTTGCGCGAGGATCTGCGGTACGTTCTGGCTACTGAAAATCCGCTGACTGAAACGCAGTTGCAGACAACGGAGCTTCGGCCCCAGCGTCACCCGGCACAGCCGGGAACCCTCACCGTGTTCATGCTGGACGACACCCTGCAACTGGCCGTTCAGACCATTGTTCAAAGGGCCGAACTGCAGAAACGCCGAGCGATACAGCAGGCTGGCAAGGTCCAGGTGCGGGTCATCGACCAACAGATCGATGTCAACGGCGAAGGGTTCGCTGATGCCCTCGCTTCCGGTAAAGGTCAGCACCTCGAAGGAGGCGGAAAGCCCCGCTACATCGAGACGAAACGACGGCTCGTTGACTGAATCGAACATGGGCGGATCTCTACAGGAGGGGCGGCCGGGGATTCTCGCCGAGAGCCATGGCCGAGTAGAGAGCTGAAGTACAACTTAGGAAATGACCTACGCGAAAAGCAGACCGGATGACTTTGCTGGTGCAGTTAGCCCAACATTTCGCGAGGTTTTTGGGAGATGTCCCACCGGATCATCCGAATTTTCCGCAGCCTGCGGAAAAATTTCGGACAACCCGACGGGAGCGCACCTGATCTCAGGAAGACAGGTAGGAGGAGCGGGTCAGGCCCAGACGCAGGGCATCGAGGAACTGCGTGCGTTCGCTGGCACTGATGCGGGCACTGGCGCACTTGTCGCGGTAGTGAGTCATCAGTTCTTCCGGCGACAAGTGCACGTAGCGCAACATGTCTTCGATGGTGTCGTGGGTTTCGATACCGGCGTGGTACACGCTGCCATCGGCGTTCTGGTAGATGTTCACCGAGTCGGTGTCACCGAACAGGTTGTGCATGTCGCCGAGGATTTCCTGATAGGCGCCGACCAGGAACACGCCCAGCAGGTAGTCTTCGCCCTCGTTCAGACCGTGAACCGGCAGGCTGGTCTCGATGCTCTGCTCGTCGACGTACTGGTTGATCTTGCCGTCGGAGTCGCAGGTCAGGTCTTGCAGCACGGCGCGACGCAGCGGCTCTTCGTCCAGACGATGCAGCGGGATGATCGGCAGTACCTGATCGATCGCCCAGGTGTCCGGCAGGCTCTGGAATACCGAGAAGTTGCAGATGTACTTGTCGGCCAGCTTGTCGTTGAGTTCGTCGAGCACCTGACGGTGCGAACGCTGACGCGCCTTCAACGAGTTGTGCAGGCGACGGCACACGGCGAAGTAGCACTGCTCGGCCAGGGCTTTTTCGGCCAGGGTCAGCTTGCCGTCGGCGTACTGCGACGCCACATCGCTCATGTAGTGGGTGGCGCGCCAGTAGGTCTCGGTGACCATTTCGATGTCGGTCGGGCCGAGCAGGTCCACCAGCCACTGCACGGTTTCCGGCAGGTTTTCCTTGTTTTCGATCAGCGGGATTTCGTCGTTGTGCTTCTCGACGTCGGTCACCTGCACCACCAGCATCGCGTGATGCGCGGTCAGCGAGCGGCCGCTTTCGGAGAAGATGTGCGGGTGCGGCAGGCTCTGCGCGTCGCAGAACTCCTTGAGCATCCCGACCACCACACCGGCGTAATCGTCCATGTCGTAGTTGATCGAGCTGGCGTTGCGCGAGTGGGTACCGTCGTAGTCGACACCCAGACCGCCGCCAACGTCGATGTGATCGACCGGCAGACCCAGGTTGCGCAGCTCGCCGTAGTAACGGATCGCTTCCTTGAAACCGTGCTGGTAGTCAGCGAGGTTGGCGATCTGCGAACCCATGTGGAAGTGCAGCAGGCGGATGCCCTGATCCAGACCGGCCACGCGGAAGCGCTCGACCACCGACAGCAGTTGCGCCGCCGACAGACCGAACTTGGATTTCTCGCCACCGGTGTCCGCCCATTTCGACGAAGCCAGCGACGACAGGCGCACGCGCAGGCCGACCTGTGGCTTGACCTTGAGCGAGGCGGCCTCTTCGATCACCAGACCGACTTCGGATTCTTTCTCGATCACGATGAACACGTTGTGGCCGAGCTTCTGGCCCATCAGCGCCAGACGGATGAACTCGCGGTCCTTGTAGCCGTTGCAGACGATGGTGCCGCCCTTCGGCGCCAGCGCCAGCACGGCCAGCAGTTCAGGCTTGGAGCCGGCTTCCAGACCGATGGAGACATCCTGGGTGGCGATGATGTTCTCGATCACCGCTTCCTGCTGGTTGACCTTGATCGGGTACAGCGCGGTGTACTTGCTCTGGTATTCCAGGCGCTCGATGTTCGAGTCGAAAGCACCGGTCAGCTGACGGACGCGGTCTTGCAGGATGTCGGGGAAACGCACCAGCAACGGCAAGGACAAGCCGCTCTTGCGCAGTTGGTCGACTTGTTCGAACAGGTCGATAGGCGAGCTGCTCGGGCCGTTCGGACGAACTTCGACGCGACCGGCGTCATTGATCGCGAAATACCCGGCCCCCCAATGGCGAATCCCGTAAACACTGCGGCTGTCCGCAACTGTCCATTGGCTGCCATCGTCTTTGCGTGTGCGTCGTACGGACATCGAAGTCCCCTATAAAGAAGTCATAGTGCGTCGCCTGATCTCAGGCCGGCGCAGTCTAAAGAATGAAAATGACGGTTCGTCAGCGCGGCGGTAGACCGCGCTGACCGCGTGTAGTTTAGAAACCGGTATGAACAGGCTCTGTGAAAACCATGGAGACGACGCCGGCGCTGAACATTGCAGAACCGGATCAAGCCGCGGGTGGTTTTCACAGAGGCTGCTAGCCGCCGGACTTCTTCGCTTTGAAACCGTGCTTGATCAGCTCTGCCAAGAGTAGCTCGACATGATCGCCCTGGATTTCGATGACCCCGTCCTTCAACGCCCCACCGGTGCCGCAACGTTTCTTCAACGTTGTCGCCAACTCTTTAAGGGCATCTTCGGCCAGTGGCACACCGGTGATGGTGGTCACCGTCTTGCCGCCACGACCCTTGCTCTCGCGACGCACGCGGGCAATGCCGTCGCCGGCCGGGATCACGGTTTGTTTGCAGATACAGGCGTCCACCGGCTTACTGCATTCCGGGCAATGACGACCTGCGTCGGTGGAAAATACCAGGCCACCAAGGGCGGCGAAGGATGCGGCTTTTTTGGCCACCGGCAATCCTCTTGGGAGGACAAAGACTGATCGCAACCTTGGGCAAGGTTATCGACCGCGAAGCCCCACTCAGGCAGGGGCAGCGCTACTGCACCGGAATTTGGCAACGAGACTGCTGACCTGTAGGAGCTGCCGAAGGCTGCGATCTTTTGATCCTGCTCTTGAAAAACAAGATCAAAAGATCGCAGCCTTCGGCAGCTCCTACAGTGGGTCAGCAGGCCCACGTCAAACCATTCGGTGCAGCTTGAAAAGGTCGCGCAGTGTAACGGCAAAAAGCGCAATTGCTAAGAGCCAATCGGCGCCAATTTATGTGTTCTTTGCGACGCCGCTTTGCTGAGCCTTCAGATAGCGCTTCAACGCTGCCAGAGAGTCCGGGCAGTAAGGCTTTTGCTCGATTTCCAGCAGTACTTGCTCGACCGGAATGAAGCGCGCTTCCAGGACTTCTTCCGGCTGCAGTTTCAGCGGGCCGTCCCACACGGCTGAAAACGCCGAGCACCAGAGGCGATTGCCGGTGTCTTCGAAGTAGAAATGATCGTGGGCGGTCAGTTCCACTCCGCTCACGCCCAGCTCCTCTTCCAGCTCACGGGCAGCCGACTCGGCGTAGGTCTCGTCAGCCTGCACCATACCGCCGGCCGCTACGTCCCAGTAACCGGGATAGATCGCTTTGCTCAAGGTACGCCGATGCACGCAGAGCTCACCGGCGGAGTTGAACAGCATGATGTAGGTGCCGCGACCGATCAGGCCACGCTCACGCAAATCGGCCCGCACCAAGGCGCCGAGCAGGTTGTCCTGCTCGTCGACCCAGGCGATCTGTTCGGCATCGGAGGCGGCGCGGTGCGCCGTCTCTTTGGCGCTATCGACCATGACTCAGCCCTGATTGAGCAGTTGACGCAGATCGATCACTGCGGCGTTGGCGCGGGAGATGTAGTTGGCCATGACCAGCGAGTGGTTAGCCAATACACCGAAGCCGCTGCCGTTGAGGATCATCGGGCTCCAGACCGGCTCCTGCGACGCTTCCAGTTCACGGATGATCTGGCGCACGCTGACCGTGGCGTTCTTCTTCGCCAGCACATCGGCGAAGTCCACTTCGATGGCGCGCAGCAGGTGCGACAGCGCCCAGGCCTGACCGCGGGCTTCGTAGAACACGTTGTCGATCTGCATCCACGGCGTCTCGACGACTTCTTCGTCAACCTGCGGCACTTCGCCAACAGCCGGGACTTCGGTTTTCAGTGCGGTGTTGAGCTTCACCCGGCCGACACTGGCCGACAGACGTTGCGACAGCGACCCCAGACGGGTGCCGACATCGCCCAGCCAGTTGTTCAGGTTGTCGGCACGGGCATAGAACAAGGCGTTTTTCTGCGTCGGGTCAGACAGACGCGCCTGGTAACGGCTCAGGGAGTTGATGCCTTCCTGATATTCCGACTCGCTCGACGGCAGGATCCAGCTCTTGTTGTCGAAGTTGAAACGCGGTTCGGCCTTGGCCAGATCGGCGTCTTCGGCCGACTGCGACTGCGAACGGGCGAAGTCTTTGCGCAAGGCACGGGTCAGGTCACGGACCTGCACCAGTACGCCGTATTCCCAGCTCGGGGTGTTGTCCATCCACAGGCCTGGCGGGAAACGGTCGTTGGAAATGTAACCGCCCGGTTTGTTCAGCAAAGTACCGGCAACGGTCTTGAGGGTTTCGACCGTGGTGTAGCCGACGACCATTTGCTTGCCTTCTTTCTCGGCGGCCGCCTGGGCGTTTTGCGCCACCGGGAACAGCGCCGGTTCCTGGCTCCAGTACCAGCCCAGGCCGATGGTCACCAGCAGGTAAATGCCGATCAGCGTGGCCAGCGCGCGGCTGAATAACAGCCCGCCCACATAGCTGCGGGCGGCCGACTTCGGCTCAGCGGCACGTTCAGGCGCGCTGCCCGCGCGGTTCTTCCAGTCCAGCATGGCGATATCCTTTCAATCACTTGGGTTCAACGGTTCGACCACAACCATACAACAACGTGCCGAGGCCGGCACCCGCCATTGAAGAGAAGCAGAAAATCCACAGAAGGTGCGACACGGGCCGGCAATTTTTCTAAGGGTTTCCCTGATGCAGCGTCATCAGAAAAGGTCCGGGCGAAGCCATAACGGAGGAATGCGGGTGTGCACCACAGCGTTGTTCACAAAAGCTTTTTCGCTGGGTGATGTGCAGCATGTGCCCGGTTTGCGGGGGGATCCCCGACGAACAGGTCCAATCCGATACCAACGGGTCAGAAACTGAATTGTGCAGCACCGCAGATTATTGACGCGCGACACTCATATAAGGGAAAAGAGGTGCTAGCATAGAGCCACCAGTCGATCTCAGCATGCACCCTAACTAGTAGTCAGGATATGACCGAGCCAGAAGACCCCAGCCGTGAGCGCCTCAAGCACCACTTTGCCCAGCGGGTAATTCATCAGGCACGTCAGATTCTTGAGATATGGCAACGCCTGCAACGCAGTGAGTGGTCCACTGCCGACCTCGCCGAATTGAGCGAGGCCAACCTGCGCCTGCTGCGTTTTGCCGAGCGCTTCGAGCAGCCTGAGCACACACAACTGGCCCACCACATCAGCCAGTCGCTGGACGCCGTCGATGCCAATCGCGGCCGCCTGAGCAGTGGCCTGATCACCGACCTCAATCGCTTGATGCAACGCCTGTCGCGCACCGGCCTGCGTCATGGCGACCAACTCGACCAGACCTTTCTGCCGCCGCTGCGCAAACCGATCTATGTGCTGCTGCAGGATCACGACCGCGCCGAGCGGCTGGCCAAGCAACTGGAATTCTTCGGGCTGACCGCCCAGGCGCTGGACAGTGTGTCGGCGTTTCGCTCCTCGATGGTCGAACGCTTGCCGGCCGCGATCGTCATGGACGTGGACTTCAGCGGGCCCGGCGTCGGCCTGCAGCTTGCTGCGGAAGCGCAAGTGGGTCTGGAGGAACCGCTGCCGCTGCTGTTCTTCAGCCTGCACGAAACCGACACCCCGACCCGCCTCGCCGCGGTACGCGCCGGCGGCCAGGAATTCCTCACCGGCACCCTCGAAGCGTCGAGCCTGCTGGAGAAAATCGAGGTTCTGACCTGCGTCGCCCAGTACGAACCTTATAAAGTGCTGATCATCGACGACTCCCGCGCCCAGGCGTTGCACACCGAACGCCTGCTCAACAGCGCCGGCATCGTCACTCGCACCCTGATCGAACCGATCCAGGCGATGGCCGAGCTGGCGGATTTCCAGCCGGACCTGATCATCCTCGACATGTACATGCCGGCCTGCACCGGCACTGAACTGGCCAAGGTCATTCGCCACAACGACCGCTACGTCAGCGTACCGATCATTTATCTGTCCGCCGAGGACGATCTGGACAAGCAGCTCGACGCCATGAGTGAAGGCGGCGACGACTTCCTGACCAAGCCGATCAAGCCGCGACACCTGATCACCACCGTGCGCAACCGCGCCGCCCGCGCGCGTAATCTCAAAGCACGGATGGTCCGCGACAGCCTTACCGGCCTGTACAACCACACACACATCCTGCAATTGCTTGAGGATTGTTCGTTCCGCGCCCGCCGCGAGAACAAACCGCTGAGCTTTGCCATGCTCGACATCGACCACTTCAAACGGGTCAACGACAGCCACGGTCACCCGATGGGCGACCGGGTGATCAAGAGCCTGGCGCTGTTCCTCAAGCAACGCCTGCGCAAGACCGATTTCATCGGCCGTTATGGCGGCGAAGAATTCGCCATCGTCATGCCCGACACCGATATAGAAGCAGCGCACAAAGTGCTCGACGATATTCGCCAGCGCTTCGCGGAAATCCACTACCCGGCCCAACCGCAGGATTTGTGGTGCACCTTCAGCGCCGGCGTGGTGGAAATGCACGAGGACTCCGACAGCCTGATGATGGCCAGCCAGGCCGACGAAGCGCTGTACCGCGCCAAGGGTGCCGGACGCAACCGGGTGCAGACCGCGCGCGAATCAAAGCAAAGTGCCACTTTTTCATCGGAATCCACCGACTCGGTCATAACCCTGTAACAGAACCGCAATAAATTCAGGCGCTTACCATTCCTGCCGTTGGTAGCCGTCATGCGCCTGAAGTTGCTCACCAATCTCAACACTCTGCTGCTGGTCGCCGTCTGCGTAGCCCTCGGCGCGACGCTCTGGTGGTCGCAAAAAGCGCTGGAACGTCCGTATCTGTTGATGGAGCGTTACCTGGGTCTGTCGCAGCAATTTCAGAATGACGTGGCGCGCAATGTCGAGGATTACCTCGCCAGCGGCGACGCCCTGCGCCTGAGCAGCGCCAGCCAGGCCATCGACGACTTGCAGAAAGAACTCGGCGAACTGCCGCCGGCGCTGGCCGAGACCCTGCGCCCGAGCCTGTCGAGCCTCGAAGAATTCAGCAAGACCGACCTCCTCGCCGCCGGCAAACTGGCCGGCGATCCGCAAGCGCTGTTGTTGCAGGCCGAACGCGAACTGAGCGCCAGCCTCGACCAGTTGAATACCTACGCCAACGGCAACGCGACGTACCTGGCGCCGCTGCTCGCCGCTTCCCAGCATCTGGGCAAACTGTCGCTGGCCCGCGACAAACTGGTCAGCAGTGGCCGCAGTGAACTGGCCGCCGATGTCGAGCGTGAAGTCGCCAGCATCCGCACTCAGTCCCAGGCCATCGACGCCCTGCCCCTGCTCGGCGTGGTCGCCAAGAATGAATCCGGCAGTGATGATTTCGCCGCGATGATGGGCATCGAAAGCAGCGAAAAAGCCGCTACCGAAGACGCCGGCGTCGGCCTCAAGCGCGAACTCAACAGCCTGCTGGGGCGCTACCCGGCGGAGCTGGAACGCACCCGCGAGCTGATCCAGAAACGCACGGACCTGAGCACCGCGACACACCTGAAGATTGCCGCCGTGCAGCAAGCCATCGCCGGCCTCGAGCCGGTGGTGCGCGCTCAGCACGGGCAGATCCAGGGCGAAGTGCGGCTGATGCAAGGCGTGATGATTGGCCTGATTCTGCTGATCGCGCTGCTGATCGACACCTTGCAACGGCGCCTCGCCCGCACCCTGACCAACCTCGCCCCGGCGCTGTCGACCTGGGCCGAGGGCGATTTCAGTCGCGACATTCATCTGGGCAAGACCAACCGCGAACTGCACGACATCGAAGCGTCGCTCAATCGTCTGCGTGCGTATCTGGTGGATCTGGTCGGAACCATTCGCGGCAACGCCGAACAGGTCGCCGGCAGCAGCCGCACGCTGGCCGAACTGAGCAATGACTTGCACACGGGCGCCGAGCATCAGGCTGGCGACACGGCGCTGATTCGTGATTCTCTGGGTGAACTGGAAGCCACCATTCAGCAAGTCGCTGGCGACGCGCGTCAGGCAGCGGACGCCAGCCGCCATGCAGGGCTGGCCGTCGAGCACGGGCAAACCGTGATCGGCCAGAGCCTCACCGGCCTGCATGCGCTGGTCGGCGAAGTGCAAGGCAACGCGCAGATGATCGAGCACCTGGCCGAAGAGTCGGCGACCATTGGCGGCGTGCTGACGGTGATCCGCTCGATCGCTGACCAGACCAACCTGCTGGCGCTGAACGCAGCCATTGAAGCAGCGCGGGCCGGAGAAATGGGCCGTGGTTTTGCGGTGGTGGCCGAGGAAGTGCGCTCACTGGCGCAACGCACGGCGGGCGCCACCGCGGAAATCCAGACGCTGATCGCCGGCCTGCAGACCGCCGCCCGACAATCGGTCGAGGGCATGCGCGCCCAGGTCGAACACGCCGAAGCCACGGCCAATCAGGCGCAAGCCGCGGACGGTGCGCTGGATAAAATCGTCGGCGCGATCCAGACCATTTCCGACACGGCGATCCGCATTGCCGATATCACCGCCCAGCAAAGCGGCGCGGTCAGCGAGATTCGTGATCACAGTGAGCGGATCCATCAATTGGGCGGGGATAACCTGCTGCGCATCGGCGAAGGCCGGGAACAGGGCGAGAACCTGCTGGTATTGGGTGGGCAACTGCATACAGCCGTACAAGCCTTTCGGGTCTGATCACGATCCCTGTAGGAGCTGTCGAGAGAAACGAGGCTGCGATCTTTTGATCTTGCTGTTAAAGACCAAGATCAAAAGATCGCAGCCTGCGGCAGTTCCTACAGGGCTTGCCCACAGTGACCGGATCAAATCACTCAGTCACAAATTTCGCGCAAACATCGGTCATCGTGCTGGCTATTGCAGAGAACTGGACAGTCACAAAGCCTTTGCGGCATAGTCGCCGGGTTCTGACGACTGCTCATTCATAACAAGGAACACGCAGATGGCAACGCTACTGGTGCTGCACGGCCCCAACCTGAACCTGCTCGGCACCCGCGAACCCGGCACTTACGGTTCAACGACCCTGGCGCAGATCAATCAGGATCTGGAGCGTCGCGCCCGTGAAGCCGGTCATCATCTGCTGCACCTGCAAAGCAATGCCGAGTACGAATTGATCGACCGCATCCACGCCGCCCGCGGCGAAGGTGTCGACTTCATTCTGATCAATCCAGCAGCTTTTACGCACACAAGTGTCGCATTACGTGACGCGCTGCTGGGAGTGAGCATCCCATTCATCGAAGTGCATTTGTCCAACGTGCACAAACGCGAACCTTTCCGCCATCACTCTTACTTCTCCGACGTAGCGGTGGGAGTGATCTGCGGCCTTGGCGCCAGCGGTTACCGACTGGCCTTGGAGGCTGCATTAGAGCAGCTTGAACAACAAGCTATACGCCCCTGACCGACCCTTGGGAGTTGATGATTCATGGATATCCGTAAAGTTAAGAAACTGATCGAATTGCTGGAAGAGTCCGGCATCGACGAGCTCGAGATCAAGGAAGGCGAAGAGTCCGTTCGCATCAGCCGTCACAGCAAGACCCCGGCTCAGCAGTACTACGCTCCTGCGCCAATGCAGGCACCTGCTGCCGCACCTGCCGCTGCGGCTCCGGTTGCTGCTGCAGCCCCGGCTGTCGCTGCTGCGCCTGCGCTGAACGGCACCGTTGCCCGCTCGCCAATGGTAGGTACCTTCTACCGTAAATCTTCGCCAACCTCGCCAGCCTTTGTTGAAGTCGGCCAGACCGTGAAGAAAGGCGACACCCTGTGCATCGTCGAAGCCATGAAGATGATGAACCACATCGAAGCTGAAACCAGCGGTGTGATCGAATCCATCCTCGTCGAAGACGGCCAGCCGGTTGAGTACGACCAACCGCTGTTCACCATCGTTTGAACTGCGGAGAGCCTTTGATGACTGCGAAGTTGGAAAAAGTTCTGATCGCTAACCGCGGTGAGATCGCCCTGCGGATTCTGCGTGCCTGCAAAGAGATGGGCATCAAGACCGTCGCCGTTTACTCCAAGGCCGACAAAGAGCTGATGCACCTGGGTCTGGCAGACGAATCCGTCTGCATCGGCCCGGCTTCTGCCGCTCAGTCCTACCTGCACATCCCGGCCATCATCGCTGCCGCTGAAGTGACTGGCGCCACCGCCATTCACCCAGGCTACGGTTTCCTTGCGGAAAACGCCGACTTCGCCGAGCAGGTCGAGAACTCCGGCTTCGCTTTCATCGGCCCGAAAGCCGACACCATTCGCCTGATGGGCGACAAGGTATCGGCCAAGCACGCGATGATCGAAGCAGGCGTTCCAACCGTTCCAGGTTCTGACGGCCCGCTGCCGGAAGACGAAGAGACGGCGCTGCGCATCGGTCGTGAAGTCGGCTACCCGGTGATCATCAAGGCCGCTGGCGGCGGTGGTGGTCGCGGCATGCGCGTGGTGCACAAGGAAGAAGACCTGATCGCCTCGGCGAAACTGACCCGCTCCGAAGCAGGCGCGGCGTTCGGCAATCCGATGGTCTATCTGGAAAAATTCCTGACCAACCCGCGTCACGTCGAAGTCCAGGTCCTGTCCGACGGCCAGGGTCACGCTATCCATCTGGGCGACCGCGATTGCTCGCTGCAACGTCGTCACCAGAAGGTTCTCGAAGAAGCGCCGGCACCGGGCATCGACGAGCAAGCGCGCCAGGAAGTTCTGGCTCGCTGCGTCAAGGCGTGCATCGACATCGGCTACCGTGGCGCCGGCACTTTCGAGTTCCTGTACGAGAACGGTCGTTTCTACTTCATCGAAATGAACACCCGTGTTCAGGTGGAGCACCCGGTTTCGGAAATGGTCACCGGTATCGACATCGTCAAGGAGATGCTCAGCATCGCCGCTGGCAACAAGCTGTCGTTCACGCAGGATGACGTGGTGATCCGCGGTCACTCGCTGGAGTGCCGGATCAACGCTGAAGACCCGAAAACCTTCATGCCGAGCCCGGGCACGGTCAAGCATTTCCACGCCCCAGGCGGCAACGGCGTTCGCGTCGATTCGCACCTGTACAGCGGTTATGCCGTTCCGCCGAACTACGACTCGCTGATCGGCAAGCTGATCACTTACGGCGCTACCCGCGACGAAGCCATGGCCCGCATGCGCAACGCCCTGGACGAAATCGTGGTTGACGGGATCAAGACCAACATCCCGCTGCACCGTGATCTGACCCGCGACGAAGGCTTCTGCAAAGGGGGCGTGAACATTCACTACCTCGAGCACAAGCTGGCTGGCGAGAAGCACTAAGCTTCAGCCCGCACCTGACAAAGCCGCCTTCGGGCGGCTTTGTTGTTTCAGCACATTACATCCCCCTGTAGGAGTGAGTCTGCTCGCGATGGCGATGGTGCTGTCGACACATGTACTGGATGTGCCGACCTCATCGCGAGCAGGCTCACTCCTACAAGGGAATGGCGTTTCAAGTCTCTCCCACAAACCGCGCGCGCTCGCGTAAACTTGCGCGCTTCTCGCTGGCCGCTAGGCTGCAATCATATTTTTTTCAAAGGTGCCCGCCATGCCTTGGCTGCAAGTACGCCTCGCCATCAGCCCGGAACAAGCCGAAACCTACGAAGACGCTTTCCTTGAAGTCGGCGCCGTTTCGGTGACCTTCATGGACGCCGAAGATCAGCCGATCTTCGAGCCGGAACTCAACACCACCCCGCTGTGGGCGCACACTCATCTGCTGGCCCTGTTCGAGGGCGGCACCGAGCCTGCGCCGGTACTGGCGCATCTGGAACTGCTGACCGGCAGCCCGCTGCCGGAGCACCACAGCGAAGTCATCGAAGACCAGGATTGGGAACGCAGCTGGATGGACGGTTTCCAGCCGATGCGTTTCGGCCAGCGTCTGTGGATCGTGCCGAGCTGGCACGCCGCCCCGGAGCCTGATGCGGTCAACCTGCTGCTGGACCCGGGCCTGGCGTTCGGCACCGGCACACACCCGACCACCGCACTGTGTCTGGAATGGCTCGACGGTCAGGACCTCAAAGACTGCAACGTGCTGGACTTCGGCTGCGGCTCGGGGATTCTGGCGATCGCCGCCCTGCTGCTCGGCGCGAAAGAAGCCGTCGGCACCGACATCGACGTGCAGGCGCTGGAAGCCTCGCGCGATAACGCCGGGCGCAACAATATTGCCGACGAACTGTTCCCGCTGTACCTGCCGCAAGATCTGCCGCAGGTCAAAGCCGACGTACTGGTCGCCAACATTCTGGCCGGCCCGCTGGTTTCCCTGGCGCCGCAACTGTCCAGCCTGGTCAAGTCCGGCGGTCGTCTGGCGCTGTCGGGCATCCTCGCCGAACAGGGCGATGAAGTCGCCGCCGCTTATGCGCAGGACTTCGATCTTGACCCGATCGCCAATCGCGATGGCTGGGTGCGTATCACTGGCCGTCGGCGCTAGAATGACCGCCTGCATAAACCGGATCGCCGCATGACCGACAGTTTCGTCACCCAGTGCCCGCATTGCCAAACCAGCTTCCGCGTCAGCCATGCTCAATTGAGCGTGGCCCGTGGGGTGGTTCGCTGCGGCTCCTGCCTGCAAGTGTTCAACGCGGCCAAACAGCTGCTGGAACAACACGCGGGCAAGGAAGCGGTGACGCCGGTCGCGCCAGCGATTGCCGAGCAGGCTGCACAACCACCTGAACCCATCCAGCCACCGGCCATCGACGACCTGCCCGCACCGCGCGCCATCAGCCAAAAGCAATGGAACGCCAACGAGATGGATCTGGACAGCCTGGATCTGGACGAAGAACTGGCCCGCCTCGAACAACGGGAAATCCAGCCGACCACCGAATTCGGCCGCCAGCGCGAAGAATCCCTGAGCGCCCGACGTGACAGCCCTGAAGCCGATGAAACGGTGTGGCGCGACAGCCTGTTCAGTGCACGCGATGATGAGCGCCTGCCCGAGCCCGAAGATGAGGCCGAACAGCAGATCATCGAGCCCGAGCCGGCAAAAACCGCGCGCACCGAGCCTTCGTTGTCGCTGGAACCGGTGGACCTGGACGACGAGCCGCCGATTCCGCAACTGCGCCTGCACGATCCGATCGATCCGAATGCCCGTCGCGAACGCCTGTCAGCCAGCGCTGAACCCGAAGATGACGAACTGCCGTCAGTCGAACCGCTGCGCAAAAAGCGTGACCGCGCAGAACCCGGCGTTCGCGCCGAAGTCCTGCAGGACCTGACCGACGACCCGCTGCAACTGGACTGGCAGAAACGCCGCTCGCCCTGGGGCCGGCGCCTGCTCTGGAGTTTGCTGGTGCTGCTGGCTGCTGCCGGCCTTGCCGGGCAGTACATCGCCTATCATTTCGACGAACTGGCGCGTCAGGATCAGTACCGTCCGTGGTTCCAGCAATTCTGTCCGCAGATTGGCTGCACGGTGCCGTCCAAGGTCGACATCGCCAAGATCAAGAGCAGTAATCTGGTGGTGCGCAGCCATCCGGAATTCAGCGGTGCACTGGTGGTCGACGCGATCATCTATAACCGCGCGACGTTCTCCCAGCCATTCCCGCTGCTGGAGCTGCGCTTCGCCGATCTCAACGGCCATCTGATCGCCAGTCGTCGCTTCAAACCCGGCGAATACCTCAACGGCGACCTCGAAGGCCTGGCGGAAATGCCGCCGCAAACGCCGATCCACATCGCGCTGGATATCCTCGATCCAGGTCCCAAAGCGGTGAATTACAGCCTGAGTTTCCACTCACCCGAGTGAACCGCTGCACCGCTTCAGGTTTGACGGCGGTTTTCTGACTGGGCTCAGGCCAACCAAACCGCTGGCAATAACAGAATAACTGTTCAGATTTTGTTCAATTCAGCCTTTATCCAGTCATCGAGAGCGGGTATCATGCCAACCCTTTTTCGAACTCTCATGATCCGGCCCCACTTCAGGGAAGTCCTATGTCGGCGGTACGCATCGGCCCATATACATTGCAGAACGGTTTGATTCTCGCCCCGATGGCGGGGGTTACCGATCAGCCCTTTCGTCAGCTTTGCAAGCGTTTGGGCGCAGGGCTTGTAGTCTCGGAAATGGTCACCAGTGACATGAGCCTGTGGAATACCCGCAAGTCGCGCATGCGCATGATCCACGAAGGCGATCCCGAGCCACGCTCGGTACAGATTGCCGGTGGTGACGCGCAAATGCTGGCGGATGCAGCCCGGGCCAACGTCGAGCTGGGCGCACAGATTATTGATATCAACATGGGTTGCCCGGCAAAGAAGGTCTGTAACAAGGCCGCCGGCTCCGCGTTATTGAAAGATGAAGCACTGGTTACCGAGATCCTGCAGGCCGTCGTCGCTGCAGTGGATGTGCCGGTGACCCTGAAGATCCGCACCGGATGGGATCGCGACAACAAGAACGGCCTGACCGTGGCGAAGATCGCCGAGCAGGCCGGGATCACCGCGCTCGCAGTGCATGGCCGCACGCGCGCCGATCTGTACACAGGTGTTGCCGAGTACGACACGATTGCCGCGATCAAGCAGGCGGTGTCGATCCCGGTGTTTGCCAATGGCGATATAGATTCGCCGGAAAAGGCCCGTTACGTGCTCGACGCGACCGGTGCCGATGGCCTGCTGATCGGCCGGGCTGCCCAGGGGCGGCCATGGATTTTTCGTGAGATCGAACACTTCCTGCGTACCGGCGAAAAATTGCCGGCGCCGGAGCTGATCGAAGTGGAACGCATCCTGCTGGAGCATCTGGCCGCACTTCATGCCTTCTATGGGGACGTGATGGGCGTACGTATTGCCCGCAAGCATGTGGGCTGGTATCTCGCAACCTTGCCGGGCGCCAGGGAGTTTCGCGCCCACTTCAATCGTTTGGATGGTACGGAAACACAATGCGCCAACGTTCGGGAGTTCTTCGCCGAACGTTACAAGAGCCTGACAGGGGACGAAGAAGGGGTGGCCGCATGACGATGATGACCGAGACTTTAGTGAGTGGAACAGCACCCGTGAGCGACAACGTGAATTTGAAACAGCACCTCAATACCCCGAGCGAAGAAGGTCAGACCCTTCGCGGGAGTGTCGAGAAGGCGCTGCACAATTATTTCGCCCACCTTGAGGGCGCGTCCGTCACGGATGTGTACAACCTGGTGCTCTCCGAAGTCGAGGCTCCCCTGCTCGAAAGCGTGATGAACTACGTCAAGGGCAACCAGACCAAGGCCAGTGAGCTGCTGGGACTCAACCGCGGCACACTGCGCAAGAAACTCAAGCAGTACGATCTGCTGTAAGCATTCAATCAAACCAGAAAGGCGCCCGCGTAAAACCGGTCGCCTTTTTTGCTGACTTCCCTTGCTTTTGATGGAAATTGAGATGACCGACCAGACTACCCGCCTGCCGATCCGCCGCGCCTTGATCAGCGTTTCCGACAAGACCGGGATCCTCGAATTCGCCAAGGAGCTTGAAGCTCTGGGCGTCGAGATCCTCTCCACCGGCGGGACGTTCAAGCTGCTGCGCGACAACGGTGTTGCTGCAGTGGAAGTCGCGGACTACACCGGCTTCGCGGAAATGATGGACGGTCGGGTGAAGACCCTGCACCCGAAAATCCACGGCGGGATCCTCGGTCGTCGCGGTATCGACGACGCAATCATGAACGAACACGGCATCAAGCCGATCGACCTGGTTGCCGTCAACCTCTACCCGTTCGAAGCCACCATCAGCAAGCCAGGCTGCGACCTGCCGACCGCCATCGAAAACATCGACATCGGCGGCCCGACCATGGTCCGTTCGGCGGCGAAAAACCATAAAGACGTGGCGATCGTGGTCAACGCCAGCGATTACGCCAACGTTCTGGAAAACCTCAAGGCCGGTGGCCTGACCTACGCTCAGCGTTTCGACCTGATGCTCAAGGCCTTCGAACACACCGCGGCCTACGACGGCATGATCGCCAACTACATGGGCACCGTGAACCAAGCTGCCGAGACCCTGAGCACCGAAGGCCGCAGCGAATTCCCGCGCACCTTCAACAGCCAGTTCATCAAGGCCCAGGAAATGCGCTACGGCGAGAACCCGCACCAGAGCGCGGCGTTCTACGTGGAAGCCAAGCCGGCCGAAGTCGGCATCGCCACCGCGACCCAACTGCAAGGCAAAGAGCTGTCGTACAACAACGTGGCCGACACCGACGCCGCGCTGGAATGCGTGAAGAGCTTCGTCAAGCCAGCCTGCGTGATCGTCAAGCACGCCAACCCGTGCGGCGTGGCCGTGAGCCCGGACGCCGAAGGCGGTATCCGTCAGGCCTACGAACTGGCCTACGCCACCGACACCGAGTCGGCCTTCGGCGGCATCATCGCCTTCAACCGTGAACTGGATGCCGAGACCGCCAAGGCGATCGTCGAGCGTCAGTTCGTTGAAGTGATCATTGCCCCAAGCGTCAGCGAAGAAGCTCGCGCCATCGTCGCCGCCAAAGCCAACGTGCGCCTGCTGGCCTGTGGCGAATGGTCGGCGGATCGTGTTCCGGCCTGGGACTACAAGCGCGTCAACGGTGGCCTGCTGGTACAGAGCCGCGACATCGGCATGATCGGCGCCGACGACCTGAAAGTGGTGACCAAGCGTGCACCGACCGAACAGGAAATCCACGACCTGATCTTCGCCTGGAAAGTCGCCAAGTACGTTAAGTCCAACGCCATCGTCTACGCCAAGAACCGTCAGACCATCGGTGTCGGCGCCGGCCAGATGAGCCGCGTCAACTCGGCACGTATCGCTGCAATCAAGGCTGAACACGCCGGTCTGCAAGTGGCTGGTTCGGTGATGGCATCGGATGCGTTCTTCCCGTTCCGCGACGGCCTGGACAATGCGGCCAAGGTCGGTATCACGGCGGTGATCCAGCCGGGCGGTTCGATGCGTGATGCTGAGGTGATTGCTGCTGCTGACGAAGCCGGCATCGCCATGGTGTTCACCGGCATGCGCCACTTCCGTCACTGATACACCGCTCCCTCTGTGTAGGAGCTGCCGCAGGCTGCGATCTTTTGATCTTGCTGTTGAAAGAGCAAAAGATCGCAGCCTTCGGCAGCTCCTACAGGTTCAGTCCGCAGAGGTTTGGAAGCGCCCCACAGAATTTGAGGTTTTTGAAATGAATGTTTTGATCATTGGCAGCGGTGGCCGTGAACACGCCCTGGCCTGGAAAGTGGCTCAGGATCCGCGTGTGCAGAAGGTTTTTGTCGCGCCGGGCAACGCCGGTACCGCGATTGAAGCCAAGTGCGAGAACGTCGCCATCGACGTGCTGGCCCTTGAGCAACTGGCCGACTTCGCCGAGAAAAACGTTTCCCTGACCATCGTCGGTCCGGAAGTGCCGCTGGTGGCTGGCGTGGTCGATCTGTTCCGCTCCCGCGGCCTGGACTGCTTCGGTCCGACCGCTGGCGCTGCGCAGCTGGAAGGTTCGAAAGCCTTCACCAAGGACTTCCTGGCTCGCCACAAGATCCCGACGGCCGACTACCAGAACTTCACCGAGATCGAGCCGGCCCTGGCTTATCTGCGTGAAAAAGGCGCACCGATCGTGATCAAGGCCGATGGCCTGGCCGCCGGTAAAGGCGTGATCGTTGCCATGACTCTGGCCGAAGCCGAAGACGCCGTGCGCGACATGCTCGCCGGCAATGCGTTCGGCGACGCCGGTTCGCGCGTCGTGATTGAAGAGTTCCTCGACGGCGAAGAAGCCTCGTTCATCGTCATGGTCGACGGCAAGAACGTCCTGCCGATGGCCACCAGTCAGGACCACAAACGTGTCGGCGACGGCGACAGCGGCCCGAACACTGGCGGCATGGGTGCCTACTCCCCTGCCCCGGTGGTCACCGCCGACGTGCACCAGCGCGTGATGGATCTGGTGATCTGGCCGACCGTTCGCGGCATGGCCGAAGAAGGCAACGTCTACACTGGCTTCCTGTATGCCGGTCTGATGATCGACAAGGCCGGCAACCCGAAAGTCATCGAGTTCAACTGCCGCTTCGGCGACCCGGAGACTCAACCGGTGATGCTGCGTCTGCAGTCGAGCCTGGTGCTGCTGGTCGAAGCCGCCCTGGCGCAAGCGCTGGACAAGGTTGAAGCGCAGTGGGATCCACGTCCGAGCGTCGGCATCGTATTGGCCGCTGGCGGCTACCCGGGCGACTACGCCAAGGGCGCAGCGATCAACGGTCTGGACGCAGCCGCCAGCCTGGAAGGCAAAGTCTTCCACGCCGGTACCGCGCTCAAAGATGGCAAGGTGGTCACTGCCGGTGGTCGCGTACTCTGCGCCACGGCAATGGGCGCCAGCGTGAGCGAAGCCCAGCAGCAAGCCTACAAGCTGGCCGCCGCCATCGACTGGGAAGGCTGCTTCTACCGCAAGGACATTGGCTACCGCGCCATTGCCCGTGAACGTGGCGAAACCCAGGAATAAGCTGTCCTTCACGTCCGGCGCGGGATGCAGTCCCTCGCCGGGCTGTTCCGCCGCCGCGCATCGTTATATTCTGGCATCAACCTACGAAGGGATTTCGCCGTGCGCTGGCTCAGGATTGCCATAAGTTTCACCGTCACGCTGTTGACCTTGCTCTGCATGCTCCCGGCCCAGGCCGCGCAAGGCAGTGGCTGGTCGGTATTGCTTGACGATCAAGGCAACCTGCAACTGAGCGACATCCGCTCGACTCGCTACACCAATCAATTCAGCCCCATCGAACTGGACCGCCTCACGGCCGCCGAGCCCGATGGCGCACTGTGGCTGCGCTTCAAACTGGCGCCGGGCAAGCACGAACAAGTGCTGCGAATCTTCGCCCCCGACCTGTCCAGCCTCAGCCTTTACGTGCTGGACGGCGACAAGCTGATCGAGCAACGAACCTCCGGCACCCTCCAGCCACAGGTCGAACGGCCGCTGCCGAGCAGCGATTTCCTGCTGCCGCTGCCGCAAAGCGACAAGCCCCTCGACGTCTACCTGCGGATGGTTTCCGATCATCAGTTGCGCCCGCACATCACCCTGCAATCGGCAGTGATGAGCGCTGCCAACCAGAACCAGACACTGATCTTCGGCCTGCTGTTCGGCTGCCTCGGCATGTTGCTGCTGCACAATATCGTGCGCTACGCCTACTCACGTTCGCGCAGCAGTCTGTGGCTGGCCATCTGCGAAGGCCTGCTGGGCCTGAGCCTGCTGCTGTTGCTCAACCTCGCCGGTCCGTGGCTGCCGAACTGGCACGCGATCCAGACCCCGGGCGCTTATCTGGCGCTGCTGCTGACCGCCCCGGCCGGGCTGATGTTCGCCCTGCGCTTCTTCGCCCCGCT
This sequence comes from Pseudomonas serboccidentalis, assembly GCF_028830055.1. Lineage (NCBI taxonomy): Bacteria > Pseudomonadati > Pseudomonadota > Gammaproteobacteria > Pseudomonadales > Pseudomonadaceae > Pseudomonas > Pseudomonas serboccidentalis. The sequence goes on along the minus strand of NZ_CP101655.1, from coordinate 4,410,796 downwards.
CGGCGCGCACCCGCTGAACAAATTGTTGCTGGGCGACATTCTGTTCATCGTGATCTGCAGCCTGCTGCTGTTGTTCGTCAACACCCTGCCGCTGAACATCATCACCTATGCGCTGGTGGCCCTGGCCGGTCTGAGCATGCTGCTGGTCGGCGTCTATCACTGGCAGAAGGGTTACCGTCCGGCGCGGCTGTTCGTTGCCGCGATGGTGGTGTTCAACGTCGGCACGTTGATCATCCTGCCGGCACTGCTGGGGTTGACCCTGGTGGCACCGCAAGGCCTGATCATGACGCTGATGGCCTTCATTTGCGTCAGCGGCCTGCTGATGAGCATCGCCTTGGGTGAACGTCAGCGCAGCATCACCGAAAGCCGTTTCAGCATCAGCCGCGACCTCGCCGCGAGCAACGCCGAGATCAACGCCAAGGCCGAATTCCTCGCCAAGATCAGCCACGAAATCCGCACCCCGATGAACGGCGTGCTGGGCATGACCGAGTTGCTGCTGGGCACGCCACTGTCGGTCAAGCAACGCGATTACGTGCAAACCATCCACAGCGCCGGCAACGAACTGCTGACGTTGATCAACGAGATTCTCGACATCTCCAAACTCGAATCCGGGCAGATCGAACTGGACGACGTGCAGTTCGACCTCAACGCGCTGATCGACGATTGCCTGAGCATCTACCGGGCCAAGGCCGAACAGCAGAACGTCGAGCTGATCAGTTTCATCCAGCCGCAAGTGCCGCGCGTCATCAGCGGCGACCCGACCCGTTTGCGCCAGACATTGCTGAGCCTGCTGGAAAACGCCCTGAAGAAAACCGATGAAGGCGAGGTGCTGATCGTCGTCGCCCTCGACGAGCGCAGTGTCAAACCGCGCCTGCGCATCGCCGTGCAGGACAGCGGACAGCCGATGGATGCGGAAGAGCGCGACGCGCTGCTGCACGCCGAACTGCACAGCAAGCACTTCCTCTCCGCCAACCGTCTGGGCGGCAACCTCGGGCTGGTGATCGCCCGGCAACTGATCCGCCTGATGCACGGCGAGTTCGGGATCAAGAGCGGTGCCAATCAGGGCAGCACCTTGTGGCTGACCCTGCCGCTGGACCCCGACCGTCTCGAACACCCGACCTCCGACCTCGACGGCCCGCTGCAAGGCGCACGAGTACTGGTGGTGGACGACAACGACACTTGCCGCAAGGTGCTGGTGCAGCAATGCAGCGCCTGGGGCCTGAACGTCAGCGCCGTGCCGTCGGGCAAGGAAGCGCTGGCGCTGCTGCGCACCAAGGCGCACCTGCGCGACTACTTCGATGTGGTGCTGCTGGACCAGAACATGCCCGGCATGACCGGCATGCAGCTGGCGGCCAAGATCAAGGAAGACCCAAGCCTGAACCACGACATCCTGCTGATCATGCTCACCGGCATCAGCAACGCGCCGAGCAAGATCATCGCGCGCAATTCCGGGATCAAGCGCATCCTCGCCAAACCGGTGGCCGGCTATACGCTCAAGACCACGCTGGCCGACGAATTGAACCAGCGCAACAAGGGCCAGGTGGTGTTCCAGCCGCAAGTGGTCACGCCTGCCACAGCAGCCAAGGTGCCGAGCGACTTCCGCATCCTCGTCGCCGAAGACAACACGATTTCGACCAAAGTGATTCGCGGCATGCTCGGCAAGCTCAACCTGCAACCGGACACCGCCAGCAACGGCGAAGAAGCCCTGCAGGCGATGAAGGCCCAGCGTTACGACCTGGTGCTGATGGACTGCGAAATGCCGATCCTCGACGGCTTCTCGGCAACCCAGCAACTGCGCGCGTGGGAAGTCAGCAACCAGCGTATCCGCACACCCATCGTCGCGCTGACCGCGCACATCCTCGCCGAACACAAAGAGCGCGCACGGCAGGCCGGAATGGACGGACACATGGCCAAACCGGTGGAGTTGTCGCAGTTGCGCGAACTGATTGAACATTGGGTTGCGCAGCGCGATCAGCAGAACCGCACCGCCTCGACCTTTTGAGCGGGCGCACCGCGCCTGCCCGGCCGAGACTCAATCGGCTGCGACAATCACTTCATCGGCCAACGTCAACAACGCAACGTTGTCCTCCAGCCTGTCCTTGATTTTCAAGGCAATGGCTTCGCGTACCGACGCGTAGAGGGTTTCGGACAAGCAGGCCGCGGCATAACGCATGCACACGCTGCCGTGCACCTCCCCAGACTGAAATTGCTCAGCCAAAGGGTTGCTACCGAGAACCTGGCCGGTCTGAAGCTCGAGGTAGACACTTGTCACCGACGTCGGCGTGTTCGCGACAGCTACCAGCAAGCGCACAGCCTTGGCGCAAGCAGGCCCATCAGCGGATTGCGCCGGGGAGATTTTCTGCATATGCCTGCGTAACAAATCCATCGCCGGCTCGGTACCGGACAGCCCAGTCAGTTGTTGCAGCGCCAGAGACACCGCGCCGCCGTTATCCACCGCTTCGCTGCACATCGCTGCGACAACCCAATCGCCGACAGAACCGCTGATTTCTTTTCCGACAGTCCAATCCCTTCGTGCTCTCGAATGCCGTAGCCAATAGTTATCGAGCAACTCCATGTAGGCGTTATACCAGTCGATATCCGCAGTTTTTTCGAGTTTTTTGTTGGCCGCCAACTGCGCGAGCAACATCGATTCGATCAAATCCTTATAGCGCGCGGGTTCATCCGCTTTCGGCAGTAGCACGACAGCGGCTCCGATGATCAATACAGAATATTCGCCACTCACTTCAACGCCCTCGACAACAATAAGGCAGCCAATCAATGGCTACCTTATTTGGATCAATCAGATTTCAATGTCTACGATCAGGTCTTTATGCGGAATCAGTTTGCTTTTGATCGATTCACGAACGGCATCGGCAACCCATGTATTTTTGGCAAATACCGTTTCGCCTCGATACAGGTTTACATTGCGCACATCGACATCCACAAACAACACTTGGGTCGATGTGCTCCCGCGCTGAAAACGCACGGCTCCCACCGCCATGATGGCTTCACCTTCGACTTCGACACACGCGCCCGCCGAAATGCCGCCGACACCCTGTTCCAACAGGTTGCGCTCATAAGCCGTCAGCGCTGCGGTATCACGCTTCTGCAGGGCTCCAATCGCATCACTCGCGACCTTGAGCATCAATGCGCTGGTCGGACCCGGCAAGGCCACACCGGCCACCAGCGAACCGAGAATCTCCAGCACCAGTTTGTCCATGCGAACGCTGGTGCCGCCGACCTGCAGGTCACTGTAGTACTTGCTGACTGGCGTCCAGCCCGCGAGGGTCATGACTTCGCGAAAGCGCAGATACCATTCTTTGCCCTGATGTTCTTCAGGGTACAGTTTGTTCGCCGCACGGGTGGCGAAGAGAAAAGCGTTTTCAGCATCAGAACGATTCTGGGCACTGAGTTTTCCGGAAAAACCCAGGGCACCTTCACCGACAATGGAACCTTTGGATGGCGCCTCGACTTCGTCAGCCGCTGCCATCAAGGCACGAGGACGAATAGTCAACTGCTCGCCGACATCGCACTCTTCAATCGCCTTGATACAGGCAGAAATATAACTTTCACGAATAATTTTATTATGCACAACAGACATCCTTATTAAATATAAACAAGCTCCTCTTGAACTTGCAAATCAACAATAACCAAACTAACAAACAACCACAAACCTTAACCTGTAACATGATATCCAGACAAACAGACCACCACTAAATCTCGACAACTAACAACAAGCAATCCAAAAGCATTTCTTCCAGTACCTTCTCTTTCACCCCCACAAACAACTAACCGACTGATAGACTCGCTGCCATCACTCTCCGTATGCGAGCCGCTCCCATGCTCCACGTGTTATTCAGCGTTTACCTGAAGATGCTGGTGCTCTACAGCCCGTTCTTCGTGTTGTCCTGCTTCATCAGCCTGACCCGTGGTTATTCGCGCAAGGAACAGCGGCGCCTGGCCTGGAAGGTGGCGGTGGCCACCCTGGTTTCCAGCGTTCTGCTGTACCTGTTCGGGCGAGTGATTTTCGATGTGTTCGGGATCACCGTGGACGCCTTCCGGATCGGCGCCGGCAGTGTGCTGTTCATCTCGGCGCTGGGCATGGCCCAGGGCAAGCCGGCCGTACAGGCGGATAACGTGCAACAGGACGTGACCATCGTGCCGCTGACCATTCCACTCACGGTCGGTCCCGGCACCATTGGTGCCCTGCTGGTGATGGGCGTCAGCCAGCCACACTGGGATGACAAGCTCACCGCCATCATGAGCATCGCCCTGGCCAGTTTCACTGTCGGCGTGGTGCTGTATCTGTCGAACCGGATCGAGCGGATTCTGGGCGATCAGGGTTTGCAGATCGTCAGCCGGCTGATGGGGCTGTTTGTCTGCGCGCTGGCGGCGCAGATCATCTTTACCGGCGTGAAGGGCTATCTGGTTCCCTGAATTCACTGACGAAAGTAAAAGGCCGCGAACAGAATCTTTCGCGGCCTTTTTTTATCGGTACGAGCTCAAAGCTATCCCACCAGACTGCCTTCCAGCTCAGCAGTCGATACCGTTAGAAGTTCACCCAGCGTTGCACTGTCATGCGCGCTCCGTCGAGCGACCAGCCTCTGCACCAGGGTCGAAACGGCATAAGGTCGATGCCCTTCGAACCCGAGCAAAGCGTCGCCGCGCAAGGTGACATCCGCTGCATACACTTCACGAAAAATCACGCTGTGCCCGCTGTCCGGGTCAATGATCACCAAGTGTTCCTGAACGATGCTCAGCAACAGTTTTTCAGGACTATCCAGCTCCCAGATCAACTTGCCGGGAATCGTTTGTGCATTGCCCAGCGCATGCCGACAGTCGAGGATCACCGACTCAAGCCTCAGCCAGGCAGCCTTCGACAATAGGTAACTGACCGCACCTTGCCCCATGCGCAGAATCAGGGTCGTGACGTCGTCGGGCATCAGTGGCAGAACATCGCCAACCTGCTTCTGGCCTTCAATGACCAGTACCTCGGCATTACGCCAGACATAACTGAGTGGCCCGGCATGCCCCCTGCCCGGATAAGTCAGCAGCAGTCCATTCTTGTTTTCATGAAGCAATACGTTGGTTTGCCGTTGCGTTCCCAATAGCTCGAAGGACTCTGGAAGCGCGGTTTTTGCCACCCGAATCACACGTTCGGTATCGACTACGAACCATATCAGACTGCCAACATCCTCTACCGACAGCACTGCCTCATGAGGTTGGCTGTCCACCAATTGTTTGAGGTTATCGTGCGCTCGCCCCTCCTGAGACAGGACCCACTCATGGGTGATGCCGGTGAGCAATGCCGGTTCTTGATAACGCAGCTTGAGTACCACGCCTTCAAGTGTCGTACCGCGCAGTCCGGCTCCCTCAACCGTCACCTCGGCGAACTGCCAAGGCGCCCATTCACGCTCGGCGGCGGGTAGCGCATCAGCTAGCAGCAATCGCGAGCCTTCGCCAAATGCAGGTTCCAGGCGCTGCGGATCGATGAACGCCTGACGATAGACTTCGCCGCTCGACACATCGAATAACCAGGCGGCTTCGCTATCAGGGGTAACGCTGAGCAGGCGCACTTCTTTGCCATGGCCCAAATCAGCCAGCAACAATCGATTGCCGACGTACCAGGCGCACAACTTCGCGTTATCGTTGAAGTTGCTCAGGCCGACCAGAGCAAAGCTCTCAGCCGCGTACTGCCGGGCAAGCGGTTCCAATGCGGACCACCAGTGCATCCGATTCTTTAACCATGACTCGCCAAGACCTCCCAGTGTCAGGTACCCCTGGGGAGACAGATTGAAGAACAGGCCCTCCGACGTCAGCGCCAGGTACCCGCCTTGGACTGCCTCGACATTCTGCAGGTTCGCCGGCTGTCGCCATGTTTCGGACCACTGTCCTTTGCCCTCCACCAGGGTGCGTTGCTTACGGCACAGCTGCTGCCTGAGCCTGTCGTAGATGACAAACACATCACTGCCGTCCGCGGGTGTAAGCAATGTCAGGTCGGTCATGTTCTTGATCGAATCGGCCCAGCCGCGCCCGCGGTGACGCCGCGGAGAGGGGCGGATGATCAGATGGTCACTGTCGCGAACCCAGGCCATGTCCCGTGCATTTGCTTCGAACTTCCAGCAGACCGAAACAAAGGGCGCCGGCTGCCAGTCGACGTTGGAAACGTCATCATCGTCAACAACAGGCCTAAGAACGTAATAGCTGCCAAGCACCTGCGACCAGTCAGCCAGTGTGTCGCTGGCACTGAAGACTGATTCCAGCCCCGGATCCATGTCGCGGGTGACCGAACTCAGCAGCAGTTGCCCGTCATGGATCACGTACACCAACACATCGCTGATCTGACCTTCGCGAGCAATTTCCTGTACGACATGAATCACCCCCTGCGCGTCCGCCTCAATGCTCTTGATGGTGGCTCCCGTGTCTTTAGGCAGTATCCGATAACGATAACTGAGCAATCCGGTGACTGCGTCGACTTGCCAAATCACGAAACCCTGCGGTTCGTAGAAATAGCCGTAGCCGCCAGCTACCGTTCCTAACAGCGCTTCATCCGCGGCGAGTACATCCTTGCTGCGGATGTACAGGAGGCGTTCCTCCTTCGCGTCGTACCAGGCGGTGGTGTAACGGGGCTCACTCGGCTCCTCGTACGGAATCAGATAGTGATGAACCGGCGTATACGGCATCACCAAACGATGCTCCTGAGCCAGTCCCTTGAGATGCTCCTGCAACGTCTGCCGATCCATGCCCGAAGGCACATCCTGCTCGACGAGGCTCATCTGCCGTTTTCCGCGATCAAGCTGGAACAGCTGATTGTTGGCGATCCGGATCAGGACTTCATGAAGTCCCCGGCCCTTGAACTCCACCTTGACGGTACCGATCTGCAGGCCCGCCGCTCCCCCCAGAACAACATCGCTCTCGTTGGCCCACGACGCCTCCAGCACCCATGGGGAGGTAGTAATGCTGGGTGACTCAAGTGTCAGACTCACCCCGGGATTGAGCACCAATGCACATTGCTTGCCGGCGCCCTGAACCCGATAGGCGACTTTCCCGTGCCATACCGGCGGCAGAACGGGTATCACCAGCGAGCGCTCGACGGCATCGAGCAGCACATCGATCACTGTCGGCGTATAGACCGGGAACAGGCGATAAAGAATGTACTCACTCGGAAACGAATAGAAGGAAAACAGGAACAGCCTTGCGCCGTCCGCTTTCTTTTTCTCCAGGCGCCGGGCCGTGTCGAACCCGGGGTCATGGCGCAGCGTGGCGAAGGGCAGCGCCTTGTACTCGTAGCTGTAACAGGTTTGTGGTGTGCAGGGCAGCACGATGATCTGCCCGGTGGGCGGAGTGAATTTTATCTGGCTAGGCAGATTCAGTTCCCGACGGATGTTGATCGCCCGCTCGTAATCGTCGTCAAAGGTCGGTACCCCGAAATGGTCGCGCAGCGGGTACAGTTTCGGGCTGTCGAGCAGCAGTTTGCCGGCGGCCAGATCCAGCGCCTGGACGATCAGCGATGAGTGCGGTACCCAAGCCCCTAAAGCGCCGTCGAATCGATAGCCTTGACGATGCGCCTTCTCGATTTCATCGAAAAACAGCCCGACCTGTTTGGCTTCTTCGGCAATGGTGGCGAAGCCCTGGACCACTGCCGCCAATCCCACTGCCAGCCCCCCCAGAATCACGGCTGCCCCGCCCAGAAACGCCCCGGCGACTGTGGCGCCGGCAGCGTAAGCGCCCAACGACAACACCAGACTCGCCGAGTCGAAGGCCAATTGCGTCCCGAACTGGGCTCGCTCAACATCATTGTCCGCAGTCGCCAATTGATAAATGTCGAACCCGACATTCGCCAGTTGCAACAGTCCGCCGGTCGCTTCGCCCACGCTCGGCCCCACAGCGGCTTTGACCACTGGGGCGACGGTACGGGCAATCAGTTTCTCTTCAGCCAGCGCCTGCCGGACCAAACCCACCAGGCCCGCTACATCGGCAACGTTGCCATGCACCAATTGCGCGTAATTGACATAGGCGTGCAACCGGACAGCCATAGTCAGGGGTTTGTCCGGCCCTTCCTGTCTCCTCAGCGCATTCATCAGCGCTTGAATGGCGAAGCCGGCGTTCAGGGTGTGAACGCTACCCACATCAGTGGGATCGACGGGGTCCCCCGGGACGGATGGTTTGTTGGCCAAGGCTGCAAAACGTTCCGAGAGGTAGTTTTTAATGCGCAAGAGCCGATGGTCGTCGGTGGTGATTCGTACCAGGTGCTCAGGGTTTTCAGGGTTGATCAGGCTCATCCGGTAGGCCCCGTCCGGCATGACCTCCAGGGTTTCGAACAACGGCACAAGCTTTGGTGCCAGCTGATTTTGCTGCCGGAGGCGGGATGTCACTTGCTCGATTTGTTGCCCCCACCAATGACCGTCCAGTTCCAGCAGACAACTGCCCAGACGAGAGTTACTCATCAATGATTGTCCGCGGGCGCTGGCCAGACGCTGCCTCACCGGGCGTCGCGACTCTCCCGGCAATGTGCCGGGTTGCAGAAGTTGCGAGACCCGAATTGCGCCAGGCAATGCCACCTTCGACACCCGCGCGCCATCCAGCTCGATCAGATCGAAGGTCGGATGCGCCGTATCGCCATAGGCTGCATAGGGTCCGGCCATCTTCTGTTCAAGGAAGAACTGCTCCAGTGCCCGTCTGAACGCGGCCGGTTGATCGAACTCCAAAACACCGAAATTCGGATCGTAAAAGTGATAGGTGCTGTGTTCGCCCTCAATGGTTTTGGCCACGAGCATGGCGTGATTATCGGAGTTGAGCATCAGCGTGCTGGTGATTGTTCTGGTGCTCAGTATGTCGACGACCTGATTCAGATCCGAGCGCGCCAGCGCGCTGCCCACCTCGCTGATTTGCACGCCACGCAATGCTTCCAGACTGTGTAGAAAAATTGCTGAATCGCTTGTCTCAGGCTCCAGAACCCCCAAATAGAATCGCTCGCGCAGGGTATTGGCCGCAGCCTTTCCCTCCGACAATGCCGCCGCCATCACCAAGGCCAGTGGATAACAACGTCCACCCAACGCATCCCCTGTGCCTTGAAGCATTAAATCTTGCGGTACAAGCTTGGTGTTGGCCGCTTCAATGCCGCCCATAACAACCCCGACGCGCTCGGCAACCTGATCACGGAATTCAAGTTTCGCCACCTGCTGGATTCTGGCGACGTGCTTGCCCCATTGACGCAAAGTCAGTGGTTGCTCCAGCGCATTTTTTTTCAACCCCAAGGCGGTTTCGGAGTGGGCTGGCGGATGATCGGCAGGGCTGGCAAGCCCGGCCAGAAACGCCGGAGCCTGGCGTTGGTACAGTGCGTGCTCGATCATCGCGTAGCGGCCCGCCGTCCCCAGCTTGCCGAGGCTATTGGCGAGACTCTCCAGTTGCGGGCGAGCCGCGTCGAAGCTCTGGTTATCCACCGCCGGTGCGCCGATCAAGGCTGCCAGCAGCAGGCGCTGCAAGGGGCTCACCTGATTGGCTATGACCGTGCCCTTGGCGAGTCGGCTCAGCAGTTCATCGATCGATAGCTGTTGCGTCTGCGGATCGCTCAACAATCCAGGAGGCCGTGTACTAACACTTTGCGCGAGGATCGACTGACGCTCATCAAAGCTCAGTCGGACAGCCTTGTCGAAAGTCACTGCTCCGTCATGGCAGTTATTCATCATGCGCATGAACGGTTCACCCAACTCATCGGCCAGATGCTGCAACAGGTCGGTGGACACGACATGACGCCCCTCGATCACCGGCCAGCCTTCTGCGAAATCAATGGTGCGGTATTTGAGCAACTGTGCCAGATCGCCCGCGTAACGGGTTTTGAATTGCCCCGCTTGCCAACGACTTACCTCGTTGCTCAGCCATTGTCCGGTGTCACTTTCATTCTCTTTCCAAGAATGATCGAGCTCCTCCTCAGTCGCCCGGTTGACGGTGGCAATGGCCGGGATTGCAGCCTCCGCTCGCCATGCTTCGGCGGTTCGCGACGTAAAATGCGTCCTTTCGTAGTCCATCATGCCATCGCGCATGGCCGCAGGACCGGTCAGATAGATGGTCACCTCGCTCTGGGGGCGGATGCCGTCGCTGTAGTAGGTTGCGGCCGCCTGAACCAGAAAAGACACCGCCAGGTCTTGTTCCTCCGGCAGGTTGTGTAGCGCACCGAAAACCTGCGTCGCGGCCTCTTGCGCTAGGCCAATCATGGCCTCGGCATCAGTGAGGGCAACATTTTTCTCATCGGCCAGGCGGGCCGTGGCATCGACAATTTCATAATTGAGCCTGAAACGCTCGCGCACGGTTTTGAGCATCGCTGACCCGGGATGAGCCATCAGGAAAGCGTTGCTCAGGCTACTTTGTTCGGCGACGGCTCGTAGACCATCCGGTTGAACCAGACGTTCTACCGGGGGACGAAAAACGCGGTTCAATTCAGGTTGGCTTTCAGCGAAGCGCTCGAGTGCTTCGCGATGCTCCAGCGGGATCTGCTCAAAATAATTGGTGTACCTGCTGCGCAATGCCTGACGGCCGGGCATCCACTCGGGATTGCGGTCGAGCATCAACTGCAGCACGCCCAGACGCGCGTCAGTCTTGAATGCAAGGATATCCACCCCGCCCAGTTTTTCCAGCAACGGCGGTAGATTATCGACATCGGCATAACTGCCACCCTCGGCAATCAGGGCCTCGACACGAACGACATCGGAAGCCGCCGCAAAATTGCCTCGCAGACTGATCTCGCGCTCGTAGATATCCGCCAAATGCAGCGGTGCCTCAGCGACAGCCAAATCGCGCAGTGCCAGCCCCCCTTCGACCAATGCCAAGAGGCTGAGTCGGTTACTGCTTTTCAAGGCGTTCAGGCGCGCCTCGTCCTGGCCATAGGCTCGAACCAGTAAATCGATTCTGGCAGCATCCGCGCTGCTGCCGCTTTCTACGGCCTTCGTAATGTGCGCGTACATTTGCTGCTTCAGAACGATGGCGCGCTCTTCATAGCGGTCGCCCAATTCATTTGCATCGGCACTGGTTTGCCCGCCATTGAGCATGGCATCGGCCTTGGCGGCTTCGACAATGATCCGGTTGGTTTCATAGGCCAGCAGCGCGTCGCTGTCGTACCAGAGACTGAGGTTATAACCCTCTGCGACCATCACCTGCTTCCAAATGTTGATGTAATCGCGCTGGACCTCCCCGACGCCCCCACCCAGCCAGACAAAATGCAGATTTTTCGGCACCTCGGTGGCGGGTATTTTCAGCTGTTCGAGACTGTTGTGCAGGCGCGCCTGGAAATCCTCCACTCTGTTGCAGATATCCGCCAGATCAGGCCCCTCGGCGACACCAGGACTCATGGGCGCTTCCGCCTCTGCCGCGCGACGACGCCGAGCACCTCCTTCCAGGGCCCCCAACGCTTGCTTGAGCAGCCCTAACGGCTCCAATAACCGGGAAGAGTCCGGCACATTGAAACAACCAAAGTAATATCGAAACACTGCATCATATTGTTCGGTACCTTTGTACGATATTAAGGCCTGCTCAAGGTCCTCCCGATTAAACAGACCTACAAAATCGACATAGCCATCCGCAATCGAGAACTTGGATTCACTCATAAACAACACTTCCATTTATCGTATATAAATAGCCGGGATCGACTCTAGACAATGATGATTCCACACGCGCACTCAGACATTCGTGCATTCCACCGATTTGTAACAATACAAACAGGCGCCGCCGTTCCTGGACGAACGCCAACATCACTTAATATCGAAAGAGCGCCATATAAAACCTCTAAAACCAACTAACACCAAAAACCCGAAACAAAACTAACCCGCCACACAAACACGGCTCAACCAACAAGGAATTCAATTAATTACAGAGCAAACAGCACATCCACTGTTACAGACTTGACGCAAACAGCCTCGCTGACTAATGACATACACATTAAAGCCCTGAAAAAGCTCGTCATAGCCGGACCTTGTAACAGCCGTCTTAAGTTATGAGTTGTCACACTTGAAAAACACTGACATACAAGTCAAACGTCCTACAGCGCAGGATTAAAGTTCTGCCTGGACAGACAACCCGATCCCACTCGAATGACCGAACAGGCTTACACGCACAAATGCCGTAACAATCGGGAAAAAAGCGGGATTCGGGTGATGAAGGCGGCCCGAACGGGCCGCCAGGGTTCAGCAGAGGGGTTTGTTGCCATACCAGCGCGGTGTGTAGACCCAGTCGCCACCTTCGGCGCGAGGGAAAACGCAGGTGGTGGACGAGCCGATCAGCACCATGGTGCGCATGTCCACCTGCTCCGGCGTGAGCGCACCCAGTGTGGTGACCCGCAGCGTCTGGCCGGGCCGGCCGATGTCACGGCCCAGAACCACTGGAGTTTCAGGCGTGCGATGTTGTGCGACGATTTCCAGAGCACGGCCTAACTGCCACGGCCGAGAACGGGATATCGGGTTATAGAAAGCCAGCGCCAGATCGGCTGCGGCGGCCAGGTCCAGACGCTTCTCGATGATCGACCACGGCTTGAGGTTGTCCGACAGCGACATCACGCAGAAGTCATGCCCCAGCGGTGCACCGGCCTGCGCGGCGGTCGCCAGCGAAGCAGAAACCCCCGGCAGAATCTCCAGATCGACGCTGTGCCAGGCCGGCTCACTCGACTCGTGCAAGGCTTCGAGCACCGCGGCGGCCATGGCGAACACGCCGGGGTCACCGGACGAAACCACAATCACCGAACGCCCTTGGGCCGCCAGTTCGAAAGCGTGACGGGCACGCTGCATCTCCTCGCGGTTGTCGGTGCAATGCAGCACTTGATCAGGTCGAAACGGGCCGGCCATGCGTACATAGGTTTCATAGCCAAGCACATCCGTGGCTTTGGCCAGTTCGGCCTTCACCGCAGGCACCATCAATTCGGCAGCACCCGGGCCCAGGCCGATCACCGCCAGCCGACCGCGAGGGCGGCCGATTTGCGTAACGTCCAGGGGCTGTTCGGCGATTGCCAGCGCCAGGTTCGCGTCGATCGGGATAATCGTCGCACCGGGAACAGCCGCGCGAGCCAGTTCGCTGGCATCGCTGGCGGGGGAGGCAAAACGCAACGGAACACTCAGTTCAAGCGCCGCTTCGCGCAACGTCGGGTTGGCCATCTCCGTGGCTGGCGCCAGCAAGCACGCCAGCGATTGAACGGCGACTCGCGCCTGACGCAACGCCGCGCGTATCGCCTGGGGCAAATCCGCCACACTGGCACTGACCGCCAGCAAGACACTGCGCGGGTAGATCAATAATTCATTGGCGGCCGGCGTCCGTTCGGCGCTGCCGACATGGATCGACAAATGCGCCTGAGGATCTTGCGGCAACTGTGCTTGCGCCAACCAAGGTGCAGCGCCTTCGATGCGCACATGTTCGCCGGCCAGCAAGTCCGAAACGAAGCGCTTGCCCAGCTCCAGATCACCCAAGGCATAGCCGCTGGGTGGATTGAGCAGACAGGTGCCGAAACGCAATTCACCGCTGGTGGTGATCGCCGCCGCGACGTCGAGGCCAGCGGCAATTTCACGGGCCATGACATTCACTCCGCCGAGACCGCCGAGCAGTGGCACCACGGCGCTGCCGTCTTCGGCCACGGCCAGCACCGGTGGCTCGGCACCTTTTTCCAGCAGCAACGGCGCCAGGGTGCGGATCACAATCCCGGCGGCGCACAGCGCGATGATCGGCGTGTCCTGTTGATAAAGTTCGCGCAGGGTCGCGCCGAACTCGTGATAAACACGGTCCGCGCCTTCGACCCGTTCGGCCAATCCATGGATCAGCGCGCCCGGATACACCTGCTGAATCTTGCGTGCGGTCGCGAGGCTGCCATTGCCGAGAATGACAATCGCCGGAGCGGAATGGGCCATCAGCCTTGCCACCTTTCACCGGGAACGATGATCAACGAGAAGTACGGCGAGGACATTGGCTCGACCTGATCCAGCGGCACGATCTTCTGGTTGGCCATGGTCGCGCGCTCGACATACAGCGCACGCTCGGCCAGCCCGAGTTCTTCGAGCACCTGGCGGACTTTCGGGAAGTTGCGCCCCAGCTTCATGATCACCGCCGCGTCGGCATCGGCCAGGCGGCGCTTCAGATCATCATGCGGCAGCACGCCGGACAGCACCGACAAGCTCTGGTTGCGATACACCAGCGGCGCCCCCAGCACCGACGCACCGCCGAGCATCGAGCACACGCCCGGTACCACTTCGGCTTCGTAGCGGGTGGACAGCCGGTCATGCAGATACATGTAGGAGCCGTAGAAGAACGGATCACCTTCGCAGATCACCGCCACGTCGCGGCCGGCGTCCAGATGCGCGGCCACCGTTTCGGCGGCTTCATCGTAGAAATCGCTGATCACTTGCTCGTACGACAGCGGCGCCGGCAACACTTCAGTGGTGACCGGGTACACCAGCGGCAGCAGATTCTGTGCGTCTTGCAGGTGCGCCTCGATGATGCCGAACGCGTTGCCCTTCTTGCCCTTGGCGACGAAGTACGCCACCACCGGGGATTCGCGCAGCAGGCGCAGGGCCTTCACGGTAATCAGTTCCGGATCACCCGGGCCGACGCCCAGACCGATCAAACGTCCTTTGGCTTGCATCATTCGATCTCCGTGGCGAGGGCATTCACTGCAGCGGCGGCCATGGCACTGCCGCCGAGCCGACCTTGCATGATCACGAACGGGACGCCGCGACTGTCAGCCGCCAGCGCTGCTTTCGACTCGGCAGCGCCGACGAAGCCCACCGGGAAGCCAAGGATCAGCGCCGGTTTCGGTGCACCGGCGTCGAGCATTTCCAGCAGATAGAACAGCGCGGTCGGCGCATTGCCAATCACCACCACACTGCCTTCCAGGTGCGGACGCCACAACTCCAGCGCAGCGGCGGAACGGGTGTTGCCCAGCTCACGGGCCAGCGCCGGAACGCTGTCGTCGCGCAGGGTGCAGATCACCTGATTGTTGGCCGGCAGGCGGGCACGGGTCACGCCTTCGGAGACCATCCGCGCATCGCACAGGATCGGCGCGCCGGCCGCCAGCGCATCGCGCCCGGCCTTGCCCGCGCCTTCGCAGAACTGCAGACCATCAACGGCCTCGACCATGCCGCAGGCGTGGATCACCCGCACTGCGAGTTTTTCCAGATCGGCCGGGATGCGCGCCAGATTGGCCTCGCTGCGAATGATCGCGAAGGAGTTGCGATAGATCTCCTGACCGTCGCGGATGTAATCAAGCATCAAGGGGGCTCCGTGAGCGGGCGTCGAGCAGGGTCGCGGCCGCTTCAATAGTAAGGTTGCGTGCGTGCAGCGCGCCAAAACCCGGCTGCGTTGCATCGCGAAAATAGAGGTCGTAACGGCCGGGGCTGACGGCCAGCAATGTGGCTGGCGCGCGGTGCGCCGCCGCGCAGGAGCGTGGGCAACCGGACAGATGCACGTCCTGCGCCGTCGCCAACAACGTCGCCAACGCCCGCGCATCCTGCTTGGTGTCGGCCAGACCTTTGCCGCAGCCATTGGAACCGGTGCAGGCGATCAGCCGGGACAGCGGCTCGCCGTCATCAGTCAGCCATTGCAATTGCGCCAGCTGGCTCAGCACGAGCGCCGCGTCGGTATGCCTGACGCTGGGCAGCAACAGGCTTTGCCACGGGGTGAAGCGCAGACTGCCATCGCCGAATTCGCGGGCCAGTCGAGCCGCGCCGCGCAGCATGGCCGGGTCAAGACGACCGAGCGCCGGCACCGCGCCGACATAGACAAAGTCATCGGTGTTTTGCCGGTGCATACCAAGGCGCAGATTATCCGCTGCCGCAGGGCGCTGCCAGTCAACGGCAGCGTTGATCGTCACGCGTTCGCGCAATGGCTCGAGAAAGGCCCGCATTGGCAGCTCATCGAGCAGATGGCGCATCCGCGTCTGCTCCGGCCGGGCCAGGTCGAGAAACAGTTCCAGCACAGCAACGACCAGGGCATGGCCGTGTTCCAGCGTCACCGCGCCAACCGCAGGATCGGTCGGACATCCGGCCAGACCGAAAGCCAGGTGTGTTTCACCGTCCCGATGGAACGCCGAAAGCCACAGGTCATGGGGGTGTTCGAGCATCGCCAACGCTTCACCGCCATCCAGTTGCACGGCGAACTTGGCGCTCAACTCATGGAAACGCGGATGGCCTTGCAGCGTCGCGAGTATCTGCTCCGCCAAGGGCCGGGTGTCGAACTGCATCTGCCGGTCGATCCCCGCACTGGGGCTGAGCATCAGGTTACGCACATCGTCGCCGGCCGCCGTGCGCGGCCCGAGACCGGCGGCCAGCAGACTGTCGATCAACGCGGCAGACTGCTCACCGATGCCGCGAATCTGCAGGTTCGCGCGGTTGGTCGCCTCGATCGCGCCACTGGCGAAGCGCTCGGCGGCATCAGCCACCGCATCCGCCTGGTCGGCGCTGATCGAACCGCCATTGAGCTTGATCCGGCAGATACCGCCATCCAGTGCCTGGACGATACGCAGCAACCCCGGACAAGCCGAGGGGCGTAGAGCGGTGGACATCGGGCGTTCGTTCAAGGGATGACCGGCTGGCAGACAGCGCTGTGGTAGGCGAAAGGTCGCCATTATGCCTGCTTTGCCCGAGCGCATGAAAATGCCTGCCGGTCGGAAAACCCGCCCTGGCCACAAATACCGTCGCTTTAGAGTTCGTATTCCTCGAACTTGAACGCCACCTCACGAATGGCTTGCTCCACGCCTGCACGATTGGCGTCCATGGCCCGGCGCCTGATCAGTATTTTTCTGGCGCGGATATCCAGTTGCGACATCGGCTGATGAACCTGCCAGAAAAGATAGTTCGTGTTCAGCACCAACTTGATGAACCGGATGTGGCTGAGAACCACCACCCAGTCGCCGCTGGCGTCCTGACTGACTGGCAAAATGTGCGACTTGAAAGTCTTGCCACCCAGGCCCGAGAACTGTTGCAAAAGCACCGCATCGCTCTCCAGCGCGCGAAGCCCTGCCTCAACCTGCGTCAGTTGTGTGCGCGTCAATAAGGGTGCGGCCAAGCGCCGCCAGGCCTCCTGCACACTCCCGGAAAAATCCGGCTGCACCAACACCCGTGGCGGCTCATCGAGACTCCAGCCAAATGACCAGAGGATTCCGGCGAAATAATCGAACCACTCTGCCGGCCGAGTGTTGCTATCGAAGGCACTGTCTGCCTTGAGTTGAGCGAGACAAATGCAATTCTTCACAAAAGCGTTGTCGGCCTCTGCCCGACCTGCCAGACCGGTGAACAACATATTGTTCACGGCCACCGCATCATGCTGAGTCAAACGTGTACTAACGCTGGTATCCATATCACTTCCTGCCATCCTGGCATTTAATTAATTAAAAGAATGAGTGATGTTTTAAACATCAGATTTGAATCCGCCCCAAACTAGCAAAATCACTTATTCAAAAAAGTATTTTTGCTCGACATTAAGTGTCCGCTTCCCGGACAACACGCCTCGACGACAGACCCGCGTCAGATGCCGACAGCCGCGTTATCATGCCGCCCTTGAGATCACTCCTGGATTTAAGGAACGGCATGACACCCTGGCTGACGGTTGTGGGAATCGGTGAAGACGGCTTCAAGGGCCTGGGCAAAAATGCCCGGCGCGCCCTGCTGAGCGCATCGCGGATCGTCGGCGGGCAACGTCAACTGGACTTGCTGCCGGTGTGCATTCGCGGCGAACGGCAGTTATGGCCAAGCCCGTTTTCCCTCGCCCCGGTGCTGGAGCAGCGCGGCACAGCCGTCTGCGTGCTGGCCAGCGGTGATCCAATGTTTTATGGCGTCGGCGCAAGCCTGGCGCGGCAGGTGCCGAGCGACGAGATGCTGATCCTGCCCGCGCCGTCCTCCTGCGCGCTGGCGGCAGCGCGCCTCGGCTGGCCGTTGCAGGACGTTGTGACGCTGTCGCTGGTGGCCCGGCCGCTGGCCGCGCTGAATGCGCAGTTGTTCAGCGGTGTGCGCCTGTTGCTGCTGAGCAATGACGGACAGAGTCCGGCAGCAGTCGCGGGGTTATTGCGCGAGCGCGGTTTCGGCGGCAGTCGCATCAGCGTTCTGGAGCATCTGGGCGGCGATGCCGAACGGCGCATCGACGGCATCGCCAATGACTGGAACGCCCCGGCGATTGCCGACCTGAATGTGATCGCCCTCGAATGCCTCGCCGATGCCGATGCTCCGCGCCTGTCGCGCCTCGCGGGCCTGCCTGACTCGGCCTTCCGCCACGACGGCCAACTGACCAAACGCGACGTGCGCGCGATCACCCTCGCCCGCCTCGCGCCGACGCCCGGCGAGCTGCTGTGGGATGTGGGCGCTGGTTGTGGCTCGATCGGCATCGAATGGATGCGCGCGCATCCGAGTTGCCGGGCGCTGGCAATCGAAGCGGATGAGGGTCGCCAGCAATTGATCGAACACAACCGCGACGCGTTGGGAGTGCCCGGCCTGCAACTGGTGTGCGGTCGCGCACCGCAGGCACTCGCAGGGCTGGAGCGTCCGGACGCGATCTTCATCGGCGGCGGCGTGACCCGTGAGGGTGTGTTTGAAACCTGCTGGGAACAGCTCAAACCCGGTGGCCGGCTGGTTGCCAACGCCGTGACCCTGCAAAGTGAACTGGCCCTGATGAACTGGCGCGAACGCCATGGCGGTGAACTGACCCGCATCCATGTCGCCCAGGCGCAGCCGCTGGGCGAATTCGACACCTGGCGCCAGGCGCTGCCCATCACCTTGCTCGATCTGGTCAAACCCCTCGATGCGTGACGAAACCGCCGAACATCCCGCGCCCCTGCGCAGCGGCCTGACCACCGGCAGCTGCGCCACCGCCACCAGCCTCGCTGCCGCACGCCTGCTGCTCGGTGGCGTTTCGGCGGACGCCGTGCAGATCGTCCTGCCCAAGGGCAAACAGGTGCAGATGCGCCTGGAGTTCTGCCGGTTGATCGAGGGCGGCGCCGAAGCCGGGACGATCAAGGACGCCGGTGACGACCCCGACGTAACCCACGGTGCGCTGCTCTATTCGCAAGTGCGGCTGATGACCGGGCCGGGGATTCGCTTTATCGCGGGCACTGGCGTCGGCACCGTGACCCGGCCAGGGCTGGTGCTCGGCGTCGGCGAGCCGGCGATCAACCCGGTGCCGCGCAAAATGATCAGCGATCACCTGAGCCTGCTTGCCGCCGAGAGCGGATATACCGGCGGTTTCGAAGTCACGGTCAACGTCGAGGGCGGCGAAGCGCTGGCGCTGAAAACCATGAATCCGCGTCTGGGCATTCTCGGTGGCCTGTCGATTCTCGGCACCAGCGGCATTGTTCGGCCATTCTCCTGCGCGGCGTACATCGCCTCGATCCATCAGGGCATCGATGTCGCCAAGACCAACGGCTACCTGCACATCGCCGCCTGCACCGGCAACGCCAGCGAAGACACCATGCGCCGGGTCTACGACCTGCCGGAAATCGCCCTGATCGAGATGGGCGACTTTGTCGGCGCGGTGCTCAAGCATCTGCGCAAAGTACCTGTGGATAAACTCAGCCTGTGCGGCGGTTTTGGCAAGATCAGTAAACTGGCGGCCGGGCACATGGACCTGCACTCGCGGCATTCGAGCATCGACTTGCCGCAACTGGCCGAATGGGCGGCGGCGATTGGCGCCGATGAGGTCTTGCAGCAAAGCATTCGTGCGGCCAACACCAGTCAGCAAGCCTTGGCGATGGCCACTGCGGCGGGCATCGCCCTGGGTGATGAAGTCTGTCGCCATGCGCTGAATTTCGCCCGCAGCGTGGTGCCGACACAGGTGCAGGTCGAGGTGTTTGCGATTGATCGTCAGGGCGGCATCGTCGGCCACGCCGGAGGTTTTGCATGAAGCGGATTCTGTTGCTCGGCGGCGTCACTGAAGCGCTGGCCATCGCCCGCACGTTGGGGCCAGAACACATTTACAGCCTCGCCGGTGTTGGCCGGGTGCCGACCGATCTGACCTGTCAGGTGCGCGTCGGTGGTTACGGTGGCGCTGAAGGACTGGCGCAGTTCATTCGTGATGAAGGCATCGACCTGCTGCTCGACGCGACCCACCCCTACGCCGCACAAATCAGCCACAACGCCGCCAGTGCCGCGCAACTCACCGGCATCCCCTGCTGGGCCCTGCGCCGCCCCGCGTGGCAGCCGCAACCGGGCGACGACTGGCGTGAAGTCAGCGACTGGCCCGAACTGATCCGCGCGCTAAAACCGTTCCGCCGCCCGCTGTTCACCCTCGGCCGCGAACCGCTGCAGCACCTCGACGAAATCCCCGCCGAGCAGTTCTGGACCCTGCGCGCCCTCGACGTCTACCCCGGCAACGAACGCTGCGAAGTCATCGGCGCCCGTGGGCCGTTTCTGCTTGAAGATGAGCGTGCGCTGTTCGCACGACGGCAGATCGATGTGCTGATCAGCAAAAACAGCGGCAGCACTGCAACCGAGCCGAAGCTGGAGGTGGCGCGAGAGTTGGGGGTACCGGTGATGGTGTTGAAGCGGCCGGAGTTGCCGGGGGTTGATCGGGAGTTTCTGACGACGAATGAAACTCTCCTAGCACTGAAAACCTTGTAGGCGCTGCCGAAGGCACCGGCCGCGATCGGACGACTTTGATCTTGCTGTTAAACATCAAAAGATCGCAGCCTCGTTTCACTCGACAGCTCCCACAGGATCGGCGGTCGGCTCTGGCACTGCGAATTTCTACCGCTACACTGCTTTGCTATTGATCTGCGACACCAAACCGCATGACGTCTTTTTACTTATCGGCCCTGATCAGGCTAAATAGCCGCGCCTGATCGCCCACCCAACGGATCTGTCCCATGAACCGACACCGGCTCGCATTTGCCTGGATCGCCTGCTTTGCAGTGCTGTTCAACATGCTCGCCATGCCGATGACCGGGGCGATGGCGCAGGCGGCCAATTCACCGGCCGAACAATTGCTGTGGAGCAGTTTCTGCACCGGCAGCGGGACGAAGATGGTGGCGATCAACATCGGCACCCCGGAGCAGAAAGCCCCGTCCAACGACACCCATTCCAATATGCAGCATTGCTGGTGCTGCTCGGGTTCGGCACCGCTGGTGGCGTTGCCGGGCCATGCGCCGCAGCTGTATTTCGCCCGCTACGAAAGCAATCGCAGCGTGGCGCCACCCTCGTTGCAAACACCGACACCGCGCCAGCAATGGCCGTGCCTCAATCCCCGCGCCTCGCCTCTGGTTTGATTTGTTCTCGCAATTGACCTGCGTATCAAATCGTTCTGGAGATCTGCCATGTTGAACAAACTCATCGTCATCGCTGCGCTGTTGCTGCCGGCGTGCTTCGCCCATGCCCACGAATACAAGGCCGGCGAGCTGGAAATCGCTCACCCGTGGTCGCAGGAGCTGCCGCCGAACGCGCCGACCGTCGCCGCCTACTTCGTGATCAGCAATCCCGGCAAGACCGACGACCGTCTGCTCAGCGTCGATTCGCCAATCACTGACCAAGCGCAACTGCACGAGCATGTGATGCAGGGCGATCTGATGAAAATGCAGCAGGTGCCCAATGTGCTGATCCCGGCCGGCGGCAAGGTGACGTTCGCGCCGATGGCTTATCACGTGATGCTGCTCAACCCGAAAGACCGCAGCCTGCTCAGCGACGGCAAGCGCTTCCCGCTGACCCTGCACTTCGAGAAGGCCGGCAACGTCACCGTCGAAGTCGCCGTGCAGAAGAAACCACCGCAAGCGATGCCCGAGCACGATCACGCCCAGTAATCGATCCGGCTGACCACGCCCGTGCGCCTGCAACGCGCCGGGGCGTCCAACAAGCATCGCCAGAGCCAGGCTCTGACCCGCGGTAGCTGGATCGCCCTGTTCGCCATGTTGATGATCTTCATCGGCCCGCTGATTTCTCAGTCGATGCCGATGGATCAGCACGCCTCGACTTCCATGCCGATGCGCATGGACATGTCGATGGCCATGCCGGGCATGGATCACGGCGGTTATGACGGGCAGCCCAGCGCCGAACATTGTCCGCCGCAATCCTCGCACCACGCCCTGTGGGAAAAGTGTGGTTATTGCAGCCTGCTGTTCAACTGCCCGGCGCTGACCGGTGGCGGCAGCTTCGCCACGTTCAGCATCGCCCACGTCAACACTTTCACCCCGCCCTCCCCGCGCCTGGGCCATGCCCGGCAAACCTTCTTCCCCGGCGCCCGCACCCGCGCCCCGCCCATCGCCGCGTAAACACCGCACCTTTGATTGCACACGGTCAAGAAGACAGCTCCAGGCTGCCGGCCGTGTCGTTTACGACTGTTTGATGGAAATTGTCATGTCCAGGTTTTCTGCTGTTCCACGTTTGAGCGCCGCTCGGGCGTCCTTCGCTTTGAACGAATCGCGCATTCGTTTCTCGCACGCTACCGCCGTCCTTTGCGGCGTTCTGCTGTCCCCGCTGGTGCTGGCCGATGACCACGCCGGGCACAACGAAGAACTCAGCCCGACGGTGATCACCGCGATCGCCCCAAGCTCGCCGCTGACCATCGTCACCAACCCCAAGGACCCGCGCCAACCGGTGCCGGCCAGCGACGGCGGCGATTACCTGAAGACCATTCCGGGCTTTGCCCTGGTGCGCAACGGCGGCACCAACGGCGATCCGGTGCTGCGCGGCATGTTCGGTTCGCGCCTGAATATCCTCACCAACGGCAGCATGCTGCTCGGCGCCTGCCCCGGCCGCATGGATGCCCCCACCTCGTACATCTCGCCGCAGACTTACGACAAACTCACGGTGATCAAAGGCCCGCAAACCGTGCTCTGGGGCCCGGGCGCATCGGCCGGCACGATCCTCTTCGACCGTGAACCGGAAAGCTTCGGCGAACTCGGTACCCGAGTGAATGCCAGCGTGCTGGCCGGTTCCAACGGGCGCTTCGACAAAGTGGTCGACGCCGCCGCTGGCGGACCATTGGGCTACGTGCGGGTGATCGGCAACACCGCGCATTCCGACGACTATCGCGACGGCAACCATGACAACGTGCCGTCGCGCTACGACAAGTGGAACGGTGATATCGCGCTCGGCTGGACCCCGGATGCCGACACCCTGATCGAACTCACCGCCGGCAAGGGCGACGGCGAAGCGCGCTACGCCGGGCGCGGCATGGACGGTTCGCAGTTCCTGCGCGAGAGCCTCGGGCTGCGTTTCGAAAAATCCAACATCACGGATGTGCTGGAGAAACTCGAAGCGCAGGTCTACTACAACTACGCCGACCACGTGATGGACAACTACACCCTGCGCACGCCGTCCGGCACCGGGATGATGGCCGGGCCCATGGCGTCCAACGTCGACCGCCGTACCCTCGGCGCGCGGATCAAGGCCACCTGGCGCTGGACCGACATCCAGTTGATCACCGGCCTCGACGCGCAGACCAACGAGCATCGCCAGCGCAGCGGCATGGGCATCGACACCTACAAGGATCAGCCGTACACCAAGGACGCCGACTTCCATAACTACGGCGTGTTCAGCGAAATGACCTGGTACGCCGCCGACCGTGATCGCCTGATCACCGGCGCCCGGGTCGACCGCGCCTCGGCCAAGGATTATCGGCAGAGCATCGGCTCCGGGATGATGAGCCGGCCGAATCCGACCGCCGACGACACTCGTGCCGACACCCTGCCCAGCGGCTTCGTGCGTTACGAGCATGACCTCGCTGACAGCCCGGCCACGCTGTACGCCGGCCTCGGCCACGCGCAGCGCTTCCCGGATTACTGGGAGCTGTTTTCGCCCAAGTCCGGTCCGGCGGGTTCGCTGAATGCGTTCGACTCGATCAAGCCGGAAAAGACCACCCAGTTCGATTTTGGCGTGAACTACAAGACCGCCGAACTCGAAGCCTGGGCCTCGGGCTACGTCGGCGTGGTGCGCGACTACATCCTGTTCGACTACACGCCGACGAGGATGGGCATGAGCACTTCGCGCGCGGAAAACATCGACGCACGGATCATGGGCGGCGAACTTGGCGCTGCGTACAAGCTCACCGACAACTGGAAAGCCGACGCGACCCTGGCCTACGCCTGGGGCAAGAACAGCAGCGACGGCAAGGCCCTGCCGCAAATGCCACCGCTGGATGCGCGTTTCGGCCTTACTTACAGCGAAGACAACTGGAGCGCCGGGGCACTGTGGCGCGTGGTTGCGGCGCAAAACCGCATCGACCAGAACAAGGGCAACGTGGTCGGCAAGGACTACGACAAGAGCGGCGGCTTTGGCGTGTTCTCGCTCAACGGCGCCTACCGGATCAACAAGAACTGGAAGGTCAGCACCGGCGTCGACAACCTGTTCGGCAAGGCTTACGCCGAACACCTTAACCTGGCAGGCAACGCCGGTTTCGGCTACCCGGCCAACGACCCGCAAGCGATCAATGAACCGGGGCGCACGCTCTGGACCAAGGTCGATATGAGCTTCTGATAAGAAAAAGTCAAAAGATCGCAGGCTGCGCCAGCTCCTACATGGGAGCGCGCGCCC
This sequence comes from Pseudomonas serboccidentalis, assembly GCF_028830055.1. NCBI lineage: Bacteria > Pseudomonadati > Pseudomonadota > Gammaproteobacteria > Pseudomonadales > Pseudomonadaceae > Pseudomonas > Pseudomonas serboccidentalis. The sequence continues at coordinate 4,386,323 of NZ_CP101655.1, read as the reverse complement.
TCTGTAGGAGCTGCCGAAGGCTGCGATCCTTTGATCTAAAAAAATGATTCGCCAAGCGGAGCACACGTGATGCAAAAGCCCAAACCGAATTTCTACAACCTGGCCTGGCGCTGGCATTTTTACGCCGGGCTATTCGTCGCCCCCTTCATGGTGATGCTGGCCCTGACCGGCATCATTTACCTGTTCAAACCGCAACTCGATTCACTGATGTACAGCAGCCTGCTCAACGTGCCGGCCGCGCATCACACAGTGCCGGCCGATGAGCTGCTGCAACGGGTCAAGAGTGCTTACCCACAAGGCCAGATTACCCAGTACCTGCCGCCGGCCAACGCCGAACGCAGCGCACAATTTGTCGTCAAGAATGAAGGCCACGAACTCAACGTGTTCATCGATCCTTACCACGGCGACATCCTCGGCGAGCAGAATGCCAAGCAGAATCTGCAAGCCATCGCCCGCGCCATTCACGGCGAATTGATGATCGGCACCGTCGGTGATCGCCTGATCGAGCTCGCCGCCGGTTGGGGCGTGGTGCTGGTGGTGTCGGGGGTATTCCTGTGGTGGCCGCGGGGTCAGTCCGCCGGCATTCTGTGGCCTCGGCTGAACAGTCGCGGGCGCGTGTTGTGGCGTGACCTGCACGCCGTCACCGGGTTCTGGGGCGCGGCGTTGCTGCTGGTGATGCTGCTCAGCGGCATGACCTGGACCGGGTTCTGGGGCAAGCAGTACGCCCAGGTGTGGAACGTGTTCCCGGCCGCCATGTGGAACAACGTGCCGACCTCCGACGTCGAGGCCGGCAGCCTCAACAACGCCGCGCGCCAGACCGTACCGTGGGCGATGGAAAACACGCCGATGCCGATGTCCGGCGACCATGCCGAGCACATGGCCCACGGTGGCATGCAACACGGCCCCGCCGCGCCAGCCATCAGCCTGCAAGACGTGCAGAACATCGCGACTGAACGCAAGGTCGAGCCAGGCTACAGCATCACTTTGCCGACTACCGCTACCGGCGTGTTCACCATTGCCGTGTTCGCCGATGACCCGCGTAACGACGCCACCCTGCATATCGATCAGTACACCGGCAAGGTCCTCGCCGATGTGCGCTTCGAGCAATACGGTGCGGTGGCGCGGGCCACGGAAATCGGCGTGATGCTGCATGAAGGCAAGATGTTCGGCACCTTCAACCAGATCGTCGTGCTGCTGATCTGCCTGATGATTCTGCTCAGCGCCGTCAGCGGAGTGGTGATCTGGTGGAAGCGTCGACCGCAGGGCAAGTTCGGCGTGCCGCCGTTGCGCCATGACCTGCCGAAATGGAAAACCGGCGTGGCGATCATGCTGGTGCTGGCGCTGATTTTTCCGCTGGTGGGGGCTTCGCTGGTGCTGGTCTGGTTGCTGGACCGCCTGCTGTTGTCGCGTCTGGGCCGCCAACCTGAATCTGCCTCAACTTCATCGTGAAGCAGGCGAGATGCGCGTTTTAGGCAGATCTTTAAACTGCCGGGGCTTAAACTCCGGCATTTTTTAATGTTACTGTATAACGCAAATGTGCCGTTCTGCCCGCAACCAAAAGCTGCGGGCTTTCTTTTGAAGAAGTGATTCACCGCCCCGATGAACAAGTACCTCTTGTCCAGTCTCTGCCTGTTCGGCCTGAACAACGCCCATGCCGACAGCCAGGCGCTGACGCTGCCCGTCGGCACCATCAGCGCACCGGCCATCGACGACGCTAGCGTCAGCCTGACCACGCCGACCAGCGCCGGTTCGCGCCTGAACCTCAGCGCCATGCAAACCCCGGCCAGTGTCGAAAGCCTCAGCGGCGAACAGGTTCGCGCCCGTGGCGAGCGCAGCGTGCAGGACGCCGTGTCGCGTAGCACCGGCATCAGCCGCACCGGTACCCCGGGCGATGGCGGCACCTCGTTGCAGGCACGCGGTTTTACCGGGCAGAGTTCGGTGATGCAGTTGTATGACGGCAACCGGATGTACACCGGCATGGGTACCGTGACTTTCCCGGTCGACACCTGGTCGGCGGACCGCGTCAGCGTGCTGCGCGGCCCGGCGTCGGTGCTGTATGGAGAAGGCGCGACCGGTGCGGTGGTCAACGTGATTGCGAAGAAGCCGTTCAGCGGTGAAATCGAAAACCATGTGCGCGTCGGCTATGGCTCTTATGACCGTCAGCAGCAGGCGCTCGACAGTGGTGGTTCACTGAGCGACACCCTGAGCTATCGCCTCAATCTCAATCGCCTGCGCAGCAACGGCTGGATCGATCGCGGCGACGCGTCCAGCGATTTCATCAGTGTCGCCCTGCGCTGGCAGGCCACCGACGACCTGGCCTTCACCCTCGCTCACGATTTTGGCGACCAGCGTCCACAGAACTATTTCGGCACGCCGCTGATCAACGGCCGGTTGCAGGACAGCCTGCGCAACAAAAACTACAACGTGCGCGACGACCAGCAACACTACAACGATCAGTGGACGCGCCTGACCACGGATTGGCAGATCAACGATGCCGTCAGCGCCAGCAACGAGCTGTACTACCTCAAGGCCCGTCGCCGCTGGCAGAACGCCGAGAACTACAACTTCGACACCGCAACCCAACAACTCAGCCGCAGCGGCTACTTCGGCATCGGCCACCAGCAGGAGCAGTTCGGCGACCGCCAGACCTTCACCTTCAAGCACTCGCTGTTCGGTCTCGACAGCCAGACCGTGACCGGCGTCGATTACAACCGCATCCGCTTCCAGCTCAACAGCAACTCGCCATTCAACGACGTGTTGCCGAACGGCCAGGCGCTGGACCTGTATCACCCGCAACCGGGCTATTTCGAAAGCGCCAATCCGTACCGCGATCAGTTCGACAGCACCACGAAACAGATGTCGCTGTTCGCCGAAAACCGCACGCAGTTGAGCGAGCGCTGGTCGCTGGTGACCGGCGTGCGCCGCGACTACGTACAGGTGGATCGCAACAATCTGATCGACGACAGTCAGAGCGACAAGACCCTGACCGGCAACAACTGGAAGGCCGGACTGGTGTTTGCCCTGACGCCCGAGACTTCGTTTTACGGGCAGGTCGCGACCAGCACCGACGGCATCGGCGGGCTGATTTCCCTGAGCCCGAGCCAGCAACAATACGACCTGTCGACCGCACGCCAGACCGAGGTCGGTATGAAACAGTTGTTCTGGGATCAGCGCGGCGAGTTCACCCTGGCGGCCTATCGCATCGTCAAGAAGAAGCTGCTGACGGACGATCCAGGCAACCCGACGCTCAAGCAGCAAGTCGGCCAGCAATCGTCCAACGGTCTGGAAGCGAGCCTCGATCTGCAATTGCCGCACGCCTGGCAGTTGCAGGCCAACGCCGCGATTGTGAAGGCCAAGTACGATGATTTTTCTGAGGTGGTCAACGGGCAAACCCTGTCGTACAACGGCAACCGCCCGGTGGACGTGCCACGGCGCACCGCCAATCTTTGGCTGAACAAACACCTCAGCGATGATCTGAAGGCTGGTGCCGGCGTGCGTTATGTCGATGCGCGCTACGCCGACATGGCCAACCGCAATGAACTGCCGAGTTACACCGTGGTCGATGCGACACTGTCCTGGCAAGCCTTGCGCAACACCACGCTGGGCCTGCAGCTGAACAATCTGTTTGACCGCCAGTACGCGCAAAGCCAATACAATGAGGGCCGGCAATGGATCCTCGGCGAGCCGAGATCGTTCTTCGTCACGGCGGATTACACCTTTTGACCCAACCCCTGTAGGAGCTGCCGCAGGCTGCGATCTTTTGCTGTTGCTTTTAAAGAGATCGCAGCCTGCGGCAGCTCCTACAGGGGCAAGCATCGCTTCATGAGAATTTGATGACCTCACTGACCCTCACCAACCTCGCCTGGACACCCCTGGGCCACGGCCACTGCCATCACCAGTTCCAGCTGCGTGACGCCTCGTTGCAGGTGGCCGCCGGTGAGTTTGTCGGTTTGATCGGCCCCAACGGCAGCGGCAAGACCAGCCTGCTGCGCTGCGCCTATCGCTTCAGCCAACCGGAAAACGGTGAGGTCAGACTCGATCATCACAACGTGTGGAAACAATCCTCACGCTGGTGCGCAAAACGCATCGCCGTTGTCTTGCAGGAATTCCCCGATGCCTTCGGCCTGACCGTCGAAGAGGTTGTCGCGATGGGCCGCACACCGCACAAAGGCCTGTTCGATGGCGACACGCTGGAAGATCGAAACCTTGCGACGCAAGCGCTCAAATCAGTCGGCCTCGACGGCTTCGAAGACCACGCGTTCGCCACCCTTTCCGGCGGGGAAAAACAACGGGTGATCCTCGCCCGCGCCCTGACTCAGCAACCGCAATTGCTGATCCTCGACGAGCCGACCAACCACCTCGACCCGCGTTATCAGCTCGAACTGCTGCAACTGGTCAAGCGCCTGCAGATCGGCACCCTCGCCAGCATCCACGATCTGAATCTGGCCGCCGCCTTCTGTGACCGTCTGTACGTGATCAACCACGGCCGCATCGTCGCCAGCGGCACGCCGCAACAGGTGCTCACCCGCGAGCTGCTGCGCGACGTGTTCGGCGTCGAGGCGCTGATCGACTCCCACCCCCTCCACGGCTACCCGCGAATCACCTGGATAACCCGACCATGACTGTGCGTTCCCTGCTTTGCGTCGCTCTTTTGTTGTGCAGTGCTCAAGCCCTGGCCGAAGCCACGAAATACCCGCTGACCATCCACAGCTGCAACCGCGAGGTGAGCTTCAGCGAGGCGCCGAAACACGCGGTCAGCCACGACATCAACATGACCCAAATGATGCTCGCCCTCGGCCTCAAATCGCGTATGGCCGGGTACAGCGGTGTCAGTGGCTGGAAGTCGGTGACGCCCCAGATGCAGTCGCTGCTCGACGGCTTGCCGGAGCTGGCCGCGAAATATCCATCGGTGGAAACCCTGCTCAACGCCAACGTCGATTTCTTCTTCGCCGGCTGGGATTACGGCATGCGCGTGGGCGGTGATCTCACCCCACAGACCCTGCAACCGCTGGGCATCAACGTGTATGAGCTGACCGAATCCTGCGCCTTCGTGATGAAGCGCCCGGCGGCGACGCTGGAGGACACCTACAACGACCTGCGCAACCTCGGCAAAATCTTCGACGTGCAGGATCGCGCCAACGCGCTGATCGCCGACATGCAGCAGCAGGTCGCCGAAATCCGCAAAGACCTGCCCGCCGACAAACCGCGCGTGTTCCTCTACGACAGCGGCGAAGACCGCGCGATGACTTCCGGCCGCCTCGGCATGCCGCAGGCGCTGATCGATGCCGCCGGCGGGCGCAACATTCTCGATGACGTCGAAGCGAGCTGGACCCGGGTCAACTGGGAGACCGTGGTCGAACGCAATCCGCAGGTAATCGTGATCGTCGACTACAGCGAAATCACCGCCGAGCAGAAGATCGAATTCCTGCTGAAGAACCCGGCGCTGCAGTCAGTCGACGCGATCAAGAACCAGCGTTTCATCGTTATCCCGTACGTGCAGGCCACGCCGGGGATCGATAACGTGCTGGCGGTGGAAACCCTGGCCAAGGGATTCCACGGCGAATGATCGACCGTCGCTGTGCCCTGTTGCTGACCGCCCTCGGCGCCCTGTTGCTGATGTCATGCGTGGTGTCGCTCGGCTTTGGTCCGGCGCGAGTGCCGGTGGATGTCGTATGGCGGATTCTGCTGCACAAGGCCTTCGGCTTCGGCGATGTAAGTTGGAGCGCCGGGCAGGAACACATCGTCTGGCTGATCCGCGTGCCGCGCATGTTGCTCGGCGCATTGGTCGGCGCCGGCCTGGCGTTGATCGGCGCGGTGCTGCAAGCGGTGACGCGCAATCCACTGGCCGATCCACACCTGCTGGGCGTCACCTCCGGCGCGACCTTGGGCGCGGTCATCGTGGTGCTGCACATCGGTGAAATCGTCGGCCTGCTGACCTTGCCGATTGCCGCGTTCATCGGTGCGCTGCTGAGCATGTTTCTGGTGCTGGGCATCGCCAATCGCCAAGGCCGGCTCGACAGCGACCGCTTGCTGCTGTGCGGCGTGGCGGTGTCGTTCGTGATGATGGCGATCGCCAACCTGCTGCTGTTCATGGGCGACCACCGAGCCAGTTCGGCGGTGATGTTCTGGATGCTCGGCGGCCTCGGCCTGGCGCGCTGGGAACTGCTGGCGGTGCCGGCCCTGAGCGTACTGCTTGGCCTCGGCTTGCTGCTGGGCATGGCCCGACCGCTGAACGCGCTGATGGCCGGCGAGCAGACCGCCGTGACCCTCGGCTTGAACGCCCGGGCAGTGCGTTTGCGGGTGTTTGTGATCGCGTCCTTGATGACCGGCGTGCTGGTGTCGATCAGCGGCTCGATCGGTTTTGTCGGGCTGATGGTGCCGCACATTGCCCGGCGCCTGGTCGGCGCCGAACATCGCCGCCTGCTACCGGCCTGCGTGCTGCTCGGCAGCCTGTTTCTGGTGTGGGTCGATGTTGCCGCGCGCACGATGATTGCCCCCGAGGACCTGCCCATAGGGGTCGCCACCGCGGCCATTGGCGGCCTGTTCTTCATCGGCCTGATGCGCCGCCGCTGACACAACACAGACCAAAAACTGTAGGAGCTGCCGCTGGCTGCGATCTTTTGACTTTGATTTTTCATGATCAAAAGCAAGATCAAAGGATCGCAGCCTTCGGCAGCTCCTACAGGATCAGAGTGCGCCCTAATCTGGCGCATTCGAGCGCACCGTCACACGCGACTCGTCCCTTCATGGTGCACCCCACCAACGCACAGCCGCTCTAACCCGACATTTCCCTGCCTAATCCCGACCGGGCACAGCCCTTGCAAAACACACCTTCAGTCGTCCGCATCTGCCAACCATAAAAAATTTTAACGTTCATGGAGATCGCACAATGAAGCGTCGCAGTTTGATCAAGGCTTTCACACTCACGGCAAGCATTGCCGCGATGGGCATGACCTGGACTGTCCAGGCGGCAGAGACCATCAAGGTCGGGATTCTGCATTCGTTGTCCGGAACCATGGCGATCTCCGAAACGTCGCTCAAAGACATGGCGCTGATGACCATCGACGAGATCAACGCCAAGGGTGGGGTAAACGGCAAGATGCTCGAACCGGTGGTGGTCGACCCGGCGTCGAACTGGCCGCTGTTCGCCGAAAAGGGCCGGCAGTTGCTGACCCAGGACAAGGTCGCGGTGGTGTTCGGTTGCTGGACCTCGGTGTCGCGTAAATCGGTGTTGCCGGTGTTCGAAGAGCTCAACGGCCTGCTGTTCTACCCGGTGCAATACGAAGGCGAAGAAATGTCGCCGAACGTGTTCTACACCGGCGCCGCACCCAACCAACAAGCGATCCCGGCGGTTGAATATTTGATGAGCGAAGAAGGCGGCGGCGCCAAGCGCTTCTTCCTGCTCGGCACCGACTACGTCTACCCGCGCACCACCAACAAGATCCTGCGCTCGTTCCTGCACTCCAAAGGCGTGGCCGACAAGGACATCGAAGAGGTCTACACCCCGTTCGGTCACAGCGACTATCAAACCATCGTCGCCAACATCAAGAAATTCTCCGCCGGCGGCAAGACCGCCGTCATCTCCACCGTCAACGGCGACTCCAACGTGCCGTTCTACAAAGAACTGGCCAACCAAGGCCTGAAGGCCACCGATGTACCGGTGGTGGCGTTCTCGGTGGGTGAAGAAGAACTGCGCGGCATCGACACCAAGCCGCTGGTGGGCAACCTCGCGGCGTGGAACTACTTCGAGTCGGTGGAGAACCCGGTGAACAAGAAGTTCGTCGCGGACTGGAAGGCCTACGCCAAGAAACACAACCTGCCGGGCGCCGATAAAGCGGTGACCAACGACCCGATGGAAGCCACCTACGTTGGTATCCACATGTGGGCGCAGGCGGTCGAGAAAGCCAAGTCCACCGACGTCGACAAAGTGCGTGAAGCGCTGGCCGGCCAGACCTTCGCCGCGCCGTCGGGCTACACCCTGACCATGGACAAGACCAACCACCACCTGCACAAGCCGGTGATGATCGGCGAGATCCAGAGCGACGGTCAGTTCAACGTGGTGTGGCAGACCGAAGGGCCGATCCGCGCGCAGCCATGGAGTCCGTTTATCGATGGCAACGACAAGAAGCCGGATTACGCGGTGAAGAGCAACTGAGCTATTGGGTGTCGGGCGGATGAGATTTTGCGACCCGACATCCGATTCCCTGCGGGATGAACATTTGTGGTGAGGGGGCTTGCCCCCGTTGGGTCGCGGAGCGGCCCCAAGACCGGTATTTGCGGTGTTTCAAGTTCACCGCGTGCTCCGGTTTTACGGCTGCTTCGCAGCCGAACGGGGGCAAGCCCCCTCGCCACAAGGCTCGCTCCCACAATGTCCGCGTCAAGGCGACTGACTATGCCCACTGCTTTCTACCGCTTTATCTGTGCCATCGCACTGCTGTTGCCAATGATGGCCTTTGCCAGCGACGCCGAAGACTTCGTCGCCGCCAACCCCGTGCAACAAGCCAAACTGCTGGAAGCCTGGGCCGCGCAGCCCGATCCGGCGCGTGTCGAGTTGATCAATGCGCTGCAGCAAGGCGAATTGACCATCGATGGCCAAGCCAAAACCCTGCGCCTGAACAACCGCCTGCGGGGTCTGATCGACACCGCGCTGGCCAGCCACCAATTGCTCGCCGCCGACGCCAAAACCCGTCTGGCCGCCGCGCAGCAATTGCAGAAAAGCGCGAAACCCGCGCAGCTGAAATTCCTCGACCAGCAACTGGCTGGCGAAAAAGATCCCGGCGTTCACGACGCCCTGAGCCTGGCCCTGGCCAATCTGCAACTGGTGGACGCCGACCCGGCGGTGCGTCTGGCCGCCGTGCGCCTGCTCGGTGAAACCGGCGACCCACTGGCCCGCACCCGCCTCGAAGGCTTGCTCGAACCGGGTGTCGAAACCGATGCGGGTGTGCGCACGGCCGCCGAAACCAGCCTCGCTCAAGTCAAACGCAAACTGCTGATCGGCGAAGTGCTCGGTCAGGCGTTCAGCGGCATGTCCCTCGGTTCGATCCTGCTGCTCGCGGCACTCGGTCTGGCGATCACCTTCGGCCTGCTCGGGGTGATCAACATGGCCCACGGCGAGATGCTGATGCTCGGCGCCTACTCGACCTACGTGGTGCAGTTGATGTTCCAGCGCTACGCCCCGCAAGCCATCGAGTTTTATCCGCTGATCGCGCTGCCGGTGGCGTTCTTTGTCACGGCGGCAATCGGCATGGCACTGGAACGCACGGTGATTCGTCATCTCTATGGCCGACCGCTGGAAACCCTGCTCGCCACCTGGGGCATCAGTCTGATGCTGATTCAGCTGGTGCGCCTGCTGTTCGGCGCGCAGAACGTTGAAGTGGCGAATCCGGCGTGGCTGTCCGGCGGCATTCAAGTGCTGCCGAATCTGGTGCTGCCGTACAACCGCATCGTGATCATCGCCTTCGCCTTGTTCGTGGTGGTGCTGACCTGGCTGCTGCTGAACAAGACCCGACTGGGCCTCAACGTGCGCGCGGTCACCCAGAACCGCAACATGGCCGCCTGCTGTGGCGTGCCGACCGGGCGCGTCGACATGCTCGCCTTCGGCCTCGGTTCGGGCATCGCCGGCCTCGGTGGTGTGGCGCTGAGCCAGATCGGCAACGTCGGCCCGGACCTGGGCCAGAGCTACATCATCGATTCGTTCCTGGTGGTGGTGCTCGGCGGCGTTGGGCAACTGGCGGGCAGCGTACTGGCGGCGTTCGGCCTGGGCATCGCCAACAAGATTCTCGAGCCGCAGATCGGTGCGGTGCTCGGCAAGATCCTGATCCTCGCGTTGATCATTCTGTTTATCCAGAAACGTCCGCAAGGCCTCTTCGCACTGAAAGGACGGGTGATCGACTGATGAACCAGCCTCTGTTAGTCACAGCCACACAAAAGGCCGGGCCGAAAGCCACGCTGGCGGTCGGTGCGGTCATTCTCGCGCTGCTGATCGCCCTGCCGCTGCTGTCGCTGTTGTCACCGGACAGCGCGTTGCACGTTTCGGCCTACACCCTGACGCTGGTCGGCAAAATCCTCTGCTACGCCATCGTCGCGCTGGCGCTGGATCTGGTCTGGGGATACGCCGGGCTGCTGTCGCTGGGCCATGGTCTGTTCTTCGCCCTCGGCGGTTACGCGATGGGCATGTACTTGATGCGGCAGGCGGCCGGCGATGGCTTGCCAGCGTTCATGACCTTTCTGTCGTGGACCGAATTGCCGTGGTACTGGAGCGGCACCAGCAGCTTTATCTGGTCGATGTGTCTGGTGGTATTGGCACCGGGTCTGCTGGCGCTGGTGTTCGGCTTCTTCGCCTTCCGCTCGCGGATCAAGGGCGTGTATTTCTCGATCATGACCCAGGCCCTGACTTTCGCCGGCATGCTCCTGTTTTTCCGCAACGAGACCGGGTTCGGCGGTAACAACGGCTTCACCAATTTCCGCACGATTCTCGGTTTCGGCATCACCGAGCCGGGCACCCGCGCGGTGCTGTTTCTGGCCACCGTGTTGCTGCTGGTGGCCAGCCTGTTCATCGGCTGGCGCCTGGCGCAGAGCAAGTTCGGCCGGGTGCTGACCGCGTTGCGCGATGCGGAAAACCGGCTGATGTTCTGCGGCTACGACCCGCGCGGTTTCAAGCTGTTCGTCTGGGTGCTGAGCGCCGTGTTGTGCGGCCTGGCCGGTGCCTTGTACGTGCCGCAAGTGGGGATCATCAACCCCAGCGAAATGTCGCCGACCAACTCCATCGAAGCGGCGGTCTGGGTCGCCCTCGGCGGACGCGGGACGTTGATCGGCCCGTTGCTCGGCGCCGGTGTGGTCAACGGCATGAAGAGCTGGTTCACCGTGGCCTTCCCCGAATACTGGCTGTTCTTCCTCGGCGCGCTGTTCATCGTCGTGACGTTGTACCTGCCCAAGGGTGTGATCGGTCTGCTGAAAAAACGAGGTGAGCAATGAGAGTGACAGCGACTGCCGAATTCATGCTGGAACCGGCGTTCTTTCCCGTCGAACCGAACAAGGATGAAGGCACCAGCCGCGACTCGATAGGCCTCGGCCAGCGGGTCGGTCCGGGCCTCGACACCCGCCACGGCACGATCCTGACTCTGGAAGACATCAGCGTCAGCTTCGACGGCTTCCGCGCGCTGAACAATCTGAACCTGTACATCGGCGTCGGCGAATTGCGCTGCATCATCGGCCCCAACGGCGCGGGCAAGACCACGCTGATGGACGTGATCACCGGCAAGACCCGCCCCAGCCACGGCAAGGCGTGGTTCGGCGAAACCCTGGACCTGACGCAGATGAGCGAAGTGCAGATTGCCCAGGCCGGGATCGGGCGCAAGTTCCAGAAGCCGACGGTGTTCGAAGCGTTGAGCGTGTTTGAAAACCTTGAGCTGGCGCAGAAGACCGACAAGTCGGTGTGGGCCAGTCTGCGTGCGCGTTTGAGCGGCGAGCAGCGCGATCGCATCAGCGAAGTGCTGGAGACCATTCGCCTGACCACCTCGGTCAATCGCGCGGCGGGCTTGCTGTCCCACGGCCAGAAGCAGTTTCTGGAGATCGGCATGCTGCTGATGCAGGACCCGCAACTGTTGCTGCTCGACGAACCGGTGGCGGGCATGACCGACGCCGAAACCGAATTCACCGCCGAGCTGTTCAAGTCGCTGGCCGGCAAGCATTCGCTGATGGTGGTGGAGCACGACATGGGCTTCGTCGGCTCGATTGCCGACCACGTCACCGTGTTGCATCAGGGTAGCGTGCTGGCGGAAGGCTCACTGGAGCAGGTGCAGGAAAACGAGCGGGTGATCGAGGTCTACCTCGGCCGCTGATGATCCATCCCCTGTAGGAGCTGCCGCAGGCTGCGATCTTTTGATCTTGCTCTTCAAAAACAACATCAAAAGATCGCAGCCTTCGGCAGCTCCTACAGGGGATTTGAGGAGATTTTGGAAATGCTGCAAGTCGACAAGCTGCACCAGTACTACGGCGGTAGCCACATCCTGCGTGGCCTGAGCTTTGACGTGAAGGTCGGCGAAGTCACCTGCCTGCTCGGGCGCAACGGTGTGGGCAAGACCACCCTGCTCAAATGCCTGATGGGCCTGTTGCCGGCCAAGGAAGGCGCGGTGAACTGGGAGGGCAAAGCGATCACCACGCTCAAGCCGCACCAGCGCGTACACGCCGGTATCGCCTATGTGCCACAGGGCCGGGAAATCTTCGGCCGGCTGACCGTGGAAGAAAATCTGCTGATGGGTTTGTCACGGTTTCCCGGCAGCGAAGCGAAAGAAGTCCCAGGTTTCATCTACGAACTGTTCCCGGTGCTGCTACAAATGAAGCAGCGCCGCGGTGGCGACCTCTCCGGCGGCCAGCAACAGCAACTGGCGATCGGTCGCGCACTGGCCAGCCGCCCGCGTTTGCTGATCCTCGACGAACCCACCGAAGGCATTCAACCGTCGGTGATCAAGGAGATCGGCGCGGTGATCAAGACACTCGCGGCCCGTGGCGACATGGCGATTTTGCTGGTGGAGCAGTTCTACGATTTCGCTGCGGAGCTGGCCGATCAGTACCTGGTGATGTCCCGGGGCGAGATCGTGCAGCAGGGTCGCGGGGAAAATATGGAGGCCGAAGGTGTACGAGGTCTGGTAACGATTTAATCTGTAGCTTCCTAACGATAATTACACACCATGAATCTAGCGCTTCCCACTGCCCTGTTTACCCCGAGCTGGCACGCCGAGCTGGAGCTGGCCTACGCCCGCTTCGGCGACTGCACGCGCCCGGTTCAACGCCGGCACCTCGGCCCGCTGCGGGTGCAAAAGCACCTGTACGCCGAAGGCCCCGAGGTCTGCCAGCACATCATCGTCCACCCACCGGGCGGGATCGCCGGCGGTGACCGGCTGAACATCAGCGCCCGCGTCGAAGCGCACGCCTGGGCGCAGATCACCAGCCCCGGCGCGGCCAAGTGGTATCGCGCGACGGGGCCGGCGTATCAGCAACTCGACCTGAAAGTAGCCGCCGGCGCGACGCTGGAATGGCTGCCACAGGAAACCATCGTCTACAGCGCCGCCCAGGCGGAACTCACGACCTCGATCGAGCTTGAGGGTGACGCGCGACTGTTCTACTGGGACGTGGTGGCGCTGGGGCGTCCGGCCAGTGGCGAACGCTTCGACCTTGGGCATTTCCAGGCGCATCTGGATATTCGCCGCGACGGCCACTTGCTCTGGCACGAGCGCCAGCGCATCGGCGGCAATGACGGGTTGCTCGATTCGCCCATCGGCCTGGATGGCAACCCGGTGTTTGCGACGCTGTTGGTCACCGGTGAAATCGATGCCGAGCTGCTGGAACGTTGTCGCTCGCTGAGCCATGAAGTGCGTGGGGATCTGACGCAGTTGCCGGGGTTGCTGGTTGCCCGCTGCCTGGCGAGCGAGGCACTGCTGGCCCGCGCCTGGCTGATCGACCTGTGGCGCCTGTTGCGCCCGGCGCTGCTCGGCCGCGAGGCCCAGCCGCCAAGAATCTGGAGCACCTGAAATGCAATCTCCCTGTAATCCCCTGTAGGAGCTGCCGCAGGCTGCGATCTTTTGATCTTGCTTCTGGATATCAACATCAAAAGATCGCAGCCTGCGGCAGCTCCTACAGGGTGTACGACTTAACTTTCTTCTGCCGAGATTTGAAAAACAAATGGACCTGACCCCACGCGAAAAAGACAAGTTACTGATCTTCACCGCCGGCCTCGTCGCCGAGCGGCGCCTGGCGCGCGGTGTGAAGCTCAATTACCCGGAAGCCATGGCCTACATTTCCGCCGCGCTGCTTGAAGGTGCCCGGGATGGCCAGACCGTGGCCGAGCTGATGCACTTCGGCACCACCCTGCTGAGCCGCGAGCAAGTGATGGAAGGCATCCCGGAAATGATCCCGGAGATCCAGGTCGAAGCGACGTTCCCCGACGGCACCAAACTGGTCACCGTCCACCAACCGATCGTCTGAGGCCGCGCCATGACTTACACCATTCGCGATGCCCTGCACGCCGACCTGCCGGCGATCCGCGACATCTACAACGACGCGGTGCTCAACACCACAGCGATCTGGAACGAGTCGGCGGTCGACCTCGGTAACCGCCAGGCCTGGTTCAGTGCGCGCCAGGCCCAGGCTTACCCGATTCTGGTGATTGTCGACGGCGACAATGCGGTGCTCGGCTACGCTTCATTCGGTGACTGGCGGCCGTTCGACGGTTTCCGCCACACCGTCGAGCATTCTGTCTACGTGCGCAGCGACCAGCGCGGCAACGGTCTCGGCCCGCAATTGATGAGCTCGCTGATCGAACGGGCGAAAGCCTGTGACAAACACGTGATGGTCGCCGCCATTGAAAGTGGCAACGCCGCTTCCATTCGTCTGCACGAACGCGTCGGTTTCAGCATCACCGGGCAGATGCCGCAAGTCGGCACCAAGTTCGGCCGCTGGCTCGACCTGACGTTCATGCAACTGACCCTCAATCCTGGCGCACAGCCGCCGGTGGCCAACAAGGAGTGACACGCGATGAACCCCGCTCAACTGCGACGCGTCAATGCGGAAAGTTTTGCGCACTATCGTCAGGGCCTGATTGATCTGCTGCTCGACGCCGTGGGCTATGGCGCCAGTGTCGGCTTCATGGCCGACCTCGATGCCGCACAGGCCCGCGCCTATTTCGATGATGTGCAGCAACAAGTGAACAAGGGCAGCGTGTTGCTCTGGGTGGTGGTCAAGGACGAAGAGGTGCAGGCCAGTGTGCAGTTGGGCCTGTGTCAGAAGGCCAACGGCCTCAATCGCGCCGAAGTGCAGAAACTGCTGGTGCGTGAGCAGGCGCGCCGGCGCGGCCTCGGTCAGCAATTGATGAATGCGCTGGAACTCGAAGCCCGTCAGCACAAGCGCGGCATGCTCTACCTCGACACCGAAGCCGGCTCCCCCGCCGAAGATTTCTACAAAGCCTTGGGTTACACCCGAGCCGGCGAAATCCCCGACTACGCCTGCGACCCGCACGGCACCTATCGACCGACCGCCCTCTATTACAAGATTCTGCAAGGAGCCCGGCCATGATTCCCGGCCAGTACCTGATCCAGCCCGGCGACATCGAACTGAATGTCGGCCGCCGCACCGTCAGCCTGAAAGTCGCCAACAGCGGTGACCGGCCGATCCAGGTCGGCTCGCACTATCACTTTTTCGAAACCAACGATGCGCTGACCTTTGATCGCGCCGCCAGCCGAGGCATGCGCCTGAACATCCCGGCCGGGACCGCCGTGCGCTTCGAGCCGGGGCAAAGCCGCGAGGTCGAACTGGTGGAGTACGCCGGGCTTCGCCGGGTGTTCGGTTTTGCCGGGCGGGTGATGGGTGATCTCGACTGAGATCGGTGCGAACCCAAAAAGATCGCAGCCTTCGGCAGCTCCTACAAATGCTCTGCGGTCTCGAGCCGAGCACTGACTGTAGGAGCTGTCGAGCGCAGCGAGGCTGCGAAAGCGAGCTATGCGAGCGGTCTCAAATCCAATTGAATCCCAAGGCAAGCACATGAAGATTTCCAGAAACGCCTACGCCGACATGTTCGGCCCCACCGTCGGCGACAAGGTGCGCCTGGCGGACACCGAACTGTGGATCGAAGTCGAAAAAGACTTCACCACCTACGGCGAAGAAGTGAAGTTCGGTGGCGGCAAAGTGATCCGCGACGGCCAGGGCCAGAGTCAGTTGCTCGCGGCCGAAGTGGTCGACACCTTGATCACCAACGCGCTGATCATCGACCACTGGGGCATCGTCAAAGCGGACGTCGGCCTCAAGGACGGGCGCATCGCCGCGATCGGCAAGGCCGGCAACCCGGACGTGCAGCCCAACATTACCATCGCCATCGGCGCCAGCACCGAAGTGATCGCCGGTGAAGGCATGATCCTCACCGCTGGCGGCATCGACACCCACATCCACTTCATCTGCCCGCAGCAGATCGAAGAAGCGCTGATGAGCGGCGTCACCACCATGATCGGCGGTGGCACCGGACCTGCCACCGGCACCAACGCCACCACCTGCACCTCCGGGCCGTGGCACCTGGCGCGCATGCTCCAGGCCGCCGATGCGTTCCCGATGAACATCGGCCTCACCGGCAAGGGCAACGCCAGCCTGCCGGAGCCGTTGATCGAGCAGGTCAAGGCCGGCGCCATCGGCCTCAAGTTGCACGAAGACTGGGGCACCACCCCGGCAAGCATCGACAACTGCCTGAGCGTCGCCGACCAGTACGATGTGCA
Source organism: Pseudomonas serboccidentalis (assembly GCF_028830055.1). Taxonomy (NCBI): domain Bacteria; kingdom Pseudomonadati; phylum Pseudomonadota; class Gammaproteobacteria; order Pseudomonadales; family Pseudomonadaceae; genus Pseudomonas; species Pseudomonas serboccidentalis. The sequence goes on along the minus strand of NZ_CP101655.1, from coordinate 4,370,067 downwards.
GGTGGCGATCCACACCGACACCCTCAACGAATCGGGTTTCGTCGAAACCACCCTTGGCGCCTTCAAGGGCCGCACCATCCACACCTACCACACCGAGGGTGCCGGTGGCGGCCACGCGCCGGACATCATCAAGGCCTGCGGTTTCGCCAACGTGCTGCCGAGTTCGACCAACCCGACCCGGCCGTTCACCCGCAACACCATCGACGAACACCTCGACATGCTGATGGTCTGCCACCACCTCGACCCGAGCATCGCCGAAGACGTGGCGTTCGCCGAGAGCCGCATCCGCCGCGAGACGATTGCTGCCGAAGACATCCTTCACGACCTCGGCGCGTTCTCGATGATCAGCTCCGACAGCCAGGCCATGGGCCGTGTCGGCGAAGTCATCACACGCACCTGGCAGACTGCCGACAAAATGAAAAAACAGCGCGGCCCGCTGCCTCAGGACGGCGAAGGCAACGACAACTTCCGCGCCAAACGCTACATCGCCAAGTACACGATCAACCCGGCGATCACCCATGGCATCAGCCATGAAGTGGGATCGGTGGAAGTCGGCAAATGGGCGGATCTGGTGCTGTGGCGTCCGGCGTTTTTCGGCGTGAAACCGACGCTGATCCTCAAGGGCGGTGCGATCGCTGCCAGCCTGATGGGCGACGCCAACGCGTCGATTCCAACCCCGCAACCGGTGCACTACCGCCCGATGTTCGCCAGCTACGGCGGCTCGCTGCACGCCACCAGTCTGACCTTCATCAGCCAGGCGGCCCAAGAGGCCGGACTGCCCGAAGCCCTGGGTCTGAAGAAGAAAATCGCTGTGGTCAAAGGCTGCCGCGAGGTGCAGAAAACCGACCTGATCCACAACGACTATCTGCCGAACATCGACGTCGACCCGCAGACCTATCAGGTCAAGGCCGACGGCGTGCTGCTGTGGTGTGAGCCGGCGGAAACCCTGCCAATGGCCCAGCGTTATTTCCTGTTCTGACGCAGCCGACACGCGGTAGAAAGGCCCCGGGGCCGTGCCTTGCGCACAGTCTCGGGGCCTTTTTCGTGCGGGTGTGAAACCACCGCGCAAACGGTCGTGTATTTCTCGCCAAAGGGACTACTATTCGATTCGCTCCACCTCTTTTCAGGAACTGCCCATGCGTCTATCCGAGTTCATCCTGGCCAATATCGAGCCTATCGTCGATGAGTGGGAACAGTTCGCCGCGACCATCACGCCGGCCGCCGACTACCTGGATTCCACGGCCCTGCGCGATCACGCCAGCGCCATCCTGCGGGCCGCGGCCCGCGACATGAGCAAGCCGCAGAGCCCTGCCGAACAGGCCGCCAAAGCCAAGGGCGAAGGCCCGGAAAAGACCCCGAGCCTGGACGAGGCCGGCGCCAGTCATGGCGAGCTGCGCCACACCGTGGGTTTTGATCTGGTGCAGATGACCTCCGAGTTCCGCCATCTGCGCGCTTGTGTGATCCGCCTGTGGGTCGACAGCCTCAAAGCCCCGGACATGGCCTATTTTCAGGACATGATCCGCTTCAACGAAGCCATCGACGAAGCGCTGGCCGAATCGACCGCCGCCTACGCCGAACAGGTCAATCACTCGCGGGACATCTTCCTCGCCATCCTCGGTCATGACCTGCGCGCGCCCTTGCAGGCAGTGAGCATGTCCACTGAACTGCTGTTGCGCAAATCCAGCCTGGAGGGCGATGCCCTGACCTGTGCCCTGCACATCAAGCGTGGCGCTCGGCACATGGCGGCGATGGTCAGCGACTTGCTGGAGCTGGTGCGCGGTCGTCTAGGTCGATCCTTGCCGATCGAGCCGGTGCCAATGGACATGGCCGATGCCGCATGGGCGGCGATTGCCGAGGCGTGCGCCGGTAATCCGGAGTGCGATCCGAAGCTCAATGTGAACGGCGACACGCGCGGTACCTGGGATGCCGGTCGAATCGACCAGTTACTGCAGAACCTGATCGGTAATGCCTTGCAGCACGGAGCCAACAAGCGCGATGTCACCCTCAATATCAGTGCTCAGGGCGAAAACGTCTGCCTGTCGGTGCACAACCACGGCACACCGATTCCCGAAGAGGCGCTCGGAACGATCTTCGACCCGTTGGTGCGCAGCGCCGACGAGGAGCTCGGGCAGCCATCGACCAGCCTCGGGTTGGGGTTGTTTATCGTCAAGGAAGTGGTGAGTGCCCATGGCGGCACCATCGAAGTCAGCTCGAACGAGGCTGACGGGACGCTGTTCAGCGTGGTGTTGCCGAGAAAGGTTTAAGCAGGCTCTTACCGCGTAATCGTTCTTCGCGAGCAAGCTCGCTCCCACAGAAGACCGCGATCAACTGTGGGAGCGAGCCTGCTCGCGAAGAGGCCCGACCAATCAACCGAGAAACATCAGACAGACTACTCGACCACCAACCGCCCCAAGCGCTGGCGCAGCATGCGGTTCTCGGCCCGCAGCTCCTGCACTTCCTCCAGCAGATTCAGCGCCAGCGCGACGCCCTCCCACTCAAGCTCAAGGTCGCGCCGCAACTTGGCGGCGCGCTTGGCCAGACTCAGCTCGTAGTCGGTGAAACGCCATTCCCGGGGCTGCGCGCCCTGAGGTTCGAGGATGCCGTGCTCGACGATTTCGATCACGTAGACGTCCGACAGATCGGCCGCCTCACAGAATTCTGCCATGTCCAGATGAACGATCAGGGGGCTGCTCATGATGGGCTACTCCGTCGTCGGGTTCAGAAGTTCTCTCGCGGATTGAAGGCGGCTTTCTTCGCCAGTTCCTGCCACAGCGCCTTGACCTCGTCGTCCGAGGTTTTCGGCATCACGGCCTTGAGCTGCACAAACAGATAACCCCGCTCACCAGCCTTGTTTTTCAGACCATGGCCCTTGGCACGCATGCGCTGGCCGTTCTGGCTGCCTGCGGGCACCTTGAGGTTGATCTTGCCGGTCAGGGTCGGCACAGCCACCTCGGCACCCAGCGCCAGTTCCCACGGCGCCAGCGGCAGGGTGATGATCAGGTTTTCGCCTTCAACATCGAATTTCGGGTGCGGCGCAAAGCGAATGGTCAGGTACAGATCGCCATTGGCCCCACCGCCGATGCCCGGCGCGCCCTGCCCTTTGAGGCGGATGCGTTCGCCGTCGGTCACGCCCGCCGGGATCTTCACGTTCAGGCTCTTGCTGGTGTTGCTGACGTGCTGGCCGTTGGCGTTGTATTGCGGCACCTGGAAGCTGACTTTTTTCGACTCGTCCGACAGCGTCTCCTCAAGGAAGATCGGCAGTTCCATTTCCACGTCTTGCCCTCGGCGCCCTGCACTGCGTTGTTGCCGACCTTCGCCGCCACCGAATCCGGGGCCGCGATTGCCGAAGATCGAACTGAAGAAGTCCGAGAAGTCGCCGGTGTCGCCACCGCCGCCGCCAAAACCGCCACGGCTCTGCCAGCCCGGTGGGCCCTGGAACGGCTGACCGTGCTGACCGTAGCGGCGCAGTTCGTCGTATTCGGCGCGCTTGTCGGCGCTTTTCAGCGCTTCATAGGCTTCCGAGGCGTCCTTGAACTTGGCCTCGGCGTCTTTTTCCTTGCTGACATCGGGGTGGTATTTGCGCGCCAGCTTGCGATAGGCCGCCTTGATCGCCTTGTCGTCCGCTGTCGGCTCCACGCCGAGTATCTTGTAATAGTCTTTGAAGTCCATCGAAGGAATCACCATCCGTTATCGATTTCGCGCCGAGCCCAGCATGCGCTCATTCGCGCGTGCCGGGTTGACCGATCTCAAGTTTGTGACCGGGTGGCGCAACAGAAGTTTATCGGCAGTGGGCGACGGTTCTTGCGACCGCCGGTATGTCTGCCGGCCCATGCCAGCAAGTTTGGGGCGAAGCTGCGACTTTCAAGAAGCTTAGTCGTGAAATAGCAGATGACCGGCCTTCGAATCTGTCGCGCACTGACATACACTGCGCGGCCGTTTTTTGACCGGAACCCGAAAGACATGAACAACGCCTCTCCAGCCCGTGCCTGCGGTATCGACTTCGGCACCTCCAACTCCACCGTCGGCTGGCTGCGCCCCGGCATGGAAACGATGATCGCGCTGGAAGACGACAAGATCACCCTGCCGTCGGTGGTCTTCTTCAACATCGAGGAGCGCCGCCCGGTTTACGGTCGCCTGGCGCTGCACGAGTACCTGGAGGGCTACGAAGGCCGGCTGATGCGCTCGCTCAAGAGCCTGCTCGGTTCCAAGCTGATCAAGCACGACACCAGCGTCCTCGGCACCGCGATGCCGTTCAAGGACTTGCTGGGGCTGTTCATCGGCCAACTGAAGAGCCGCGCCGAAACGGCCGCCGGTCGGGAATTCGAGCAAGTGGTACTGGGCCGTCCGGTGTTCTTCGTCGATGACGATCCACTGGCCGACCAGGAAGCCGAAGACACCCTGGTGGAAGTGGCGCGCAAGCTCGGCTTCAAGGACGTGTCGTTCCAGTACGAACCGATTGCTGCAGCGTTCGACTACGAGTCGACCATTGAAAAGGAAGAGCTGGTACTGATCGTCGACATCGGCGGTGGTACGTCCGACTTCTCGCTGGTACGCCTGTCGCCTGAGCGTCGCGGCATGGACAACCGCCACGACGACATCCTCGCCACCGGCGGCGTGCACATCGGCGGTACCGATTTCGACAAACAGCTGAGCCTGCAAGGCCTGATGCCGCTGTTCGGCTACGGCAGCCGCATGAAGAGCGGCGCCTATATGCCGACCAGCCACCACATGAACCTGGCGACCTGGCACACCATCAACTCGGTGTACTCGCAGAAGTCGACCCTGGCGCTGGGCAGCATGCGCTACGACATCGAGGACACTGGCGGCATCGACCGCCTGTTCAAGCTGATCGAACAGCGCGCCGGGCACTGGCTGGCGATGGAAGTGGAAGAAACCAAGATCCAGTTGACCCACACCGACAACCGCCACGTGCCGCTGGACCGGATCGAACCAGGCCTGAGCGTGGAACTGAGCCGCGCCCTGTTCGAATCGTCCATCGACGCTTTGCTTGAGCGTGTGCGCGGCAGCGTCACACAGCTGTTGAACGATGCCAACGTGTCGGTGGGTCAGGTCGATACCGTGTTCTTCACCGGCGGCTCAAGCGGCATCCCGGCGCTGCGCAATAGCGTCTCGGCAATGCTGCCGAACGCGCGACATGTCGAAGGCAACATCTTTGGCAGCATTGGCAGCGGCCTGGCGATTGAAGCCCGTAAACGCTATGGCGTTTAACGGCAGCTGCAAGCGGCAAGTAAGAGCAAAAGCAAAAGCCACTGCGGCTCTCGCTTCTGCTTTTACTTGTAGCTTGAAGCTTGCAACTCGAAGCTGCTGTTAAACCATTCCTCCGAGCTTCAACTCACTCTTCAGATACGCGTAATAAATCGGCCCTGCCACCACCCCCGGCAGGCCGAACGCGGCTTCGAACACCAGCATCGCCAGCAGCAACTCCCACGACTTGGCACTGATCTGCCCGCCGACAATGCGCGCGTTGAGGAAGTATTCGAGCTTGTGGATGAAAATCAGATAACCCAGCGCCGCGACGGCCACCCAGATCGACAGCGACAGGCCGACGATGGTGATCAGCGTGTTCGACATCAGGTTGCCGATCACCGGCAGCAGGCCGAGCAGGAAGGTCAGGACGATCAGGGTCTTGGTCAACGGCAGCTTGATGCCGAACATCGGCAGGATCACCGCGAGGAAGATCCCGGTGAAGATCGTGTTGAGCAGGGAAATCTTGATCTGTGCGAAGACGATGTTACGAAAGGCCTGGACCAGCAGGTGCAGGCGATCGAACAGTGCGGCGGCCAGCGGCTTGCGCTTGGTCACGTCCGGTATCCGCTGCAGGGCGATGATTGCGCCGAGGACCATGCCGATCAGCAGGGTGACAAACATGTGCGCCGCGTCCTTGCCCACCAGTTGCAGTTCGGACAGGTGCTTGCTTGCCCACTGACCGATGGCAACACGGAACTCGGCGGCGCTGGCAGGCAGGTAGGCATCGAGAAACGGCGGCAGTTGCCCGCGCGCGCGATCGACCACGCCCATGAATTTGTCGAGAGAGGCGCCCGGGTTTTCCGCTTCGTGCAGCAGGAAACTGATGGCGCCGGCAAAGATCAGCGCCAGCGCACTGACCACCAGCGTGCCCAGCAGCGCCACCGCCAGCCAGCGCGCACGCCGGCCTTCGATCAGCCGTTGCAGTTGCGGGGTGAGCATATTGACCAACTCGAACACCAGCAAACCGGCCAGCAGACTGGGCAACAAACGCAGCGGCAACACCAGCAACAAACCGCCGAAAATGATGATGCAACTGACCCAGAACACAACATGACGCTCAGAAAACGTTGGCATACAGCCTCAAAACGAACGGCGTAAAAGGATTGGCAGTCTGCCAGCGATCCGGCGCCGAAGCGAGCAGATGCCCAGCATCCCCGTCGCGCCGAAAAGATCGCAGCCTGCGGCAGCTCCTACAGTATCGAAATCCCCCTGTAGGAGCTGCCGCAGGCTGCGATCTTTTGATCTTATTTTTTCTTCAGGCAATCACTCATGAACGTCTTGCGCGCATCGCCGGTCAGGGCTTTGGTTTTCGCGTCGGCGTTGCAGGTTTTCATTTTTTCCTGCTGCGGGGTCAGGGTCTTGGCGTCGTTGGCCGCCGGCGCTGCCTTGAGGCAGGTGCTCATGAAAGTCTTGCGCTCATCGCCTTTGAGGCTCTTGGCGGTAGCGTCGGCATTACAGGTCGTCATTTTGTTCTGTTGCGCCGTGGCGGCGAAACCCTGGGAACACAGCAGCAGACCGATCATCAACAAAGGGACACGCAACATCTTCATGGAGTTTTCTCCTTGTCGCCGCACCGATGGGTGCGGCCTGTGCTGAAGTGTAGCCAAATCTTGTTACACCTTCCTGCCTTCCAGGTGGCTACGCCGATACTGTTCCGGTGTACATCCGGCCTGCCGGGCAAACATGGCGATGAACGCCGAGCCGCTGCTGTAACCCAGATCGAAGGCGATTTCCTGCACACTCCGGGTACTTTCCAGCGCCTCGATCGCTGCCAGATAGCGTAAGCGCTGACGCCATTCGCCGAAACTCATCCCCAGTTCGCGCACGAACTGCCGGGCCAGCGTGCGCTCGCTGACATGCACCTGCGCCGCCCAGTGCGCCAGCGGCTGGTTGCTCCCCGGATCGGCCTGCAGCGCGTCGAGGATTGCCAGCAAACCGGGATGGCGCGCGTACGGCAGATAGCATTCATGCACCGGCGCCTGTTGCAGTTGATCGACCAGCACCCGGGCAAGACGCTGATCGGCGTCGAGCTCGGGGATTTTCACATCACGGGCAGCGAAGTCCTTGAGAATCGCCTTGAGGATGTCGCTGATCGCCAGCGTGCAGGCGCGCGCCGGCAGATCGGCGCAGACCTTGGGATCGAGGCACACCGCGCGATAGTTGACCGGCTGGTGGCTGTAGAAACTGTGCTCGACCTGCGGCGGCACCCACACCGCGTATTGCGGCGGCGACATGAAGCGGCTGCCGTCGACGTCCATGTGCAGCACGCCGCGGGCCGCGTACTCCAGCGTGCCCCATGGATGCCGGTGCGGCGCGGCGTATTCATGGGCGTTGAAGTCGGCGTAGCGGAAATACACCGCTGACGGCAGTTCGCTGAAATCCAGCAGATCGATGTGTTTACTGTTCATGCTGTCCGGTTGCAGAGGCAGGTTGTCCGATTCGCAGTATAGGGCTGCATCCAGACAGGGGATAATCAGCGTTCATCAACGTTCTGGTTTTAACCCATGCAATACGCGTTTCCCCTGCTGGCGATTTTCATCTGGGCCGGCAACACCGTGATCAACAAACTGGCGGTCGGGGCGATCTTCCCCGCCGAGATCGGTTTCTACCGCTGGCTGCTGGCCGGCCTGCTGTTCACGCCGTTCATGCTCAAAGCGGTGATTGCGCACTGGCCGCAGATCCGCCCGAATCTGGGCAAGATTTTCGTCCTCGGCGTGCTCGGCATGGCGGTCTATCAAAGCCTGGCCTACTTCGCCGCGACCCTGACCACCGCGACCAACATGGGCATCATTCTGTCGCTGATGCCACTGATGTCGCTGGCCATGGCAATCATCAGCCTCGGCCAGCGCCTGACCGCCGGTGCGCTGTTCGGCGCGGTGTTGTCGTTCGCCGGCGTGCTGGTGGTGGTGTCGTCCGGCAGCCTCGGCGCCTTGCTGCAACACGGGGTGAACCTGGGTGACGCGATGATGCTGATCGCCACCCTGGCCTACGCGATCTACAGCACCTTGCTGAAAAAATGGCAGCTGCGCCTGCCGCCGCTGGTGTTGCTGTACCTGCAGGTGCTGGTGGCGATTGTGGTGCTGTTTCCGCTGTATGCCGCTTCGCCGAAAACCGGCCTGACCGTGCAGAACATTCCGCTGGTGCTGTATGCGTGCCTGCTGGCATCGATGCTCGCGCCGCTGGCGTGGATGCAGGCCGTGCAGCGTCTGGGGCCGAGCCGCACGACGCTGTTCTTCAACTTGTTGCCGCTGATTACCGCTTTGATTGCGGCGGTGGTGTTGAAGGAAGAGTTGGCGATGTATCACCTGGTCGGCGGGGTGTTGACGTTGGGCGGGGTGATTCTTTCCGAGCGCTGGACCACTGTGTTGGGCCGCAGAATCAGCGCTGCCTGATGGAAAGGATCGCAGCCTTCGGCAGCTCCTACAGGTGATCGCGTGGATGAGCGCTGAAACCATGTAGGAGCTGCCGCAGGCTGCGATCTTTTGATCTTGTCTTTGCTTTTACAAGCCGGCAGCCTTGAGCCGCGCCGCATGCTCGACAAACAACCGCACCGGATCCGCGCCCTTGCCCACCAGCCCCAGCGACTGGTTGACGATGTCGAAGTGATCCAGCGGATAGTCGTCGCCAATCACCGTGCCCAGGTGCGAGCTGTACCGCCCGACCATTCCGTCGCACTGCCCCGGCTCGCGCACGAAGGTTTTCGCGAACAACCGGCAGCTGCGATTGGTGCCGTCAAACAGATTGCCGCCACGATCGGTCTTGCCCGGTTGCAACGTGCCCGACCACGAGTAATACCGCACGCCGTTGACCTCTTTCGGTCCGTGTCCGCCCCAGGTTTCGGGCAGACCTTGTGGATATCGCTGATTGAACAGCGCCACGCCTTCACTGGTCAGCGATTGATGCGAGGCGTGGATATCCACCGGCAGTTTCGGCCCGTGGTAACCGGTTTCCAGCAGCGCCATCAGCCAGCCGACAAAACGCAGCAGCGCCTTGAGCAGGCGGCCCTTCGCGCTGTTCGCCGGGTAGTGTTTTTGCAGATAGTCGGCCAGTTCCGAACCGTGATTGGGGCCGGCCACCGAGGTCACCGACGCGACCAGATCCGGCCTTTTGGCGGCGGCATAACGGGCGGTCAACGAACCCTGGCTGTGGCCAAACAGATTGACCCTGGCGGCGCCGGTTTCACGCAATATTTCGTCGATGCGCGCCAGCAACTGCTCGCCGCGCACCTCGGTGGAATTGAGCGGCGAGACCTGCACCGCGATCACCGTTGCACCACCGCGGCGCAACGCCTTGATGATCCCGTACCAGTACGGGTACAGCAGCAGCCGGATAAACCCGAGCATGCCCGGCACCAGCACCAGTGGATAACGTGTCGCCGTACCTTGTGACATGGGCAAACATCCTTGTGGTCGCGAGTGGATGCCAGACGTGCAAAACGCCCGCCAAGCATCCTCCTCGATGATGACAACTCCACGACCAGCCTACTTCAGGCCCACCACCCCCACCACAATCAGTCCCACCGACAGCAGTTTGATCAGGGTCAGGCTCTCGCCGAGCAGGGCAAAGCCGAGAAATACCGTGCCCAGCGAGCCGATTGCGGTCCAGATCGGATAGGCGATGCTTACCGGCAACTCGCGCATCGCCAGGGTCAGGAAGTAGATCCCGCCAATCGCCGCCACCACCGTGATCAACGACGGCCACACGCGGGTGAAACCTTCGGCGTATTTCATGCCCATGGCGAACGTCACTTCGAACCCGGCGGCGATCAACAGGAACAGCCAGGCCATCTAGAACGCCCGGGCAAGGTCGAGCAAACGCTGCTCGGCCTCGGCCACCGACACCGCGAATGTGCGTTCAGCCGATTCTTCACCTTCGGCCGCGACCACGGTGACGTCGTTGATGCCGACAAACCCCAGCGCGGTGCGCAGCCACGGATCGGCGTGGTTCAGTGCTTCCAGCTCACCGCCGGGGCCGAAGCCGAAACCGCCACGGCTGGTGACGATCAGTGCTTTCTTGCCTTGCAGCAGCGGCGTGTACTGGGCCACGCCGTTGTCCAGGGTGTGGTCGAACGTCAGGCCCAGACGCACGATCTGATCGACCCAGGCCTTGAGGCCGCTGGGCACACTGAAGTTGTACATCGGCGTGGAAATCAGCAGCAGGTCGTGATCGAACAACTCGCCGACCAGTTGATCGCTGAGCGCCAGATCGGCCTGCATCGACAACGGCCGGGCCTCGGGCTCCGGATAAAACGCCGCCGCCACGAACGCCTCGTTGACCGCTGGAATCAGCGCCCGTCCGACTTCACGGCGGGTGACTTGAGACTGCGGGTGACGCACTTGCCAGGCGCTGAGAAAACTTTCCGCCAGACGTCGTGAGTGCGAACGGTCACCGCGTGGGCTGGCGTGAATCGCAAGAATCTTGCTCATCTGAAACTCCTTGAGACTAGACTTGAGTGGGTGTGTGGCGCCACATTGCCGCCAGAGCGCCATCACCTCAAATGAGCAAAAATCAGTCGGGATGAATCTATTTCATCCATGGAGTTCTCAATGTTCGCCTCGCTGCCGCTGACCGCCCTGCGCGCCTTCGAATCCGCCTCGCGCCTGCTGAGTTTCAAGGCCGCCGCCGAAGAGCTGTCGGTCACACCCACGGCGATCTCTCATCAGATTCGCGCGCTGGAAGACTGGCTCGGTGTCGCCCTGTTCGAGCGCTTGCCGCGTCAGGTGCGCCTGACCGAGGGTGGCGAGCGGCTGTTTCGCAGTCTGCACGGCGCGCTGCTGGAGGTGGCGCAAAGCGTCGACACCCTGCGTCCGCAACGCAGTGGCAGCAGCCTGACGCTGTCGACCACCGCCGCGTTCGCCGCGCTGTGGCTGGTGCCGCGCCTCGGGCGGTTTTATGCGCAACACCCGAACATCAATGTGCGGCTCGACACCCATTGCGAAGTCATCGACCTGCATCAGGACGCCAGCGTCGATCTGGTGTTGCGCTACAGCCTCGACGACTACCCCAATCTCTATGGTTTGTGCCTGTTCGATGAATCGTTCGGCGTGTACGGCTCGCCGGAGCAGGTGGCGCTGGCCGCCCGGCGCACACCGGCGCTGATCAGCGTGCGCTGGCATAACTCAAAGCTCTACGCCCTGGCTGGGCAGCGTGGTGCGCCCGGTCCGGCGAGCACTGGCTGAACCAGCACCCGGCGATCCGCGAATACGACGAGGAGCATTACGCCCTGCAGGCAGCGATTGCCGGCCAAGGCCTGGTGCTGGCGAGCAATATTCTGGTGTCGGCAAGCGTCGCCAGCGGCTTGCTGGTGCCTTACAAAGGTCAGGTGCAGGTCGATGGCGCGGGTTACAGCGCGCTGTGTGTGCCGGGGCGCGAGCGGCATCCGCCGGTGCGGGCGTTTTTTGCCTGGTTGCAGGAGGAAGCCGTGTTGTCCGGGCTCACGCCAAGGTCGCAGCCCTCGGCAGCGCCTACAGCGGGTCCCGCGTAAAACCGATAAAACTTTTTGCATCGCGCACGACTCACAACTTGGGTACGCGATCACGCCTGTAGAGCGTGGCGCCCATTGGATTAGCCTCCTGGAGATCGAAATGAGCGATGACCTGCATTTGTCTGATGTACAAACCCTGCGCGCACGCGCACGGCAACACGTCGAGAACGGCGCGGTAACCGAGAGCTACAGCGCCAACCGTGAGGAAGTGCTGCGCTTGCTCAATGAATCGTTGGCCACCGAGCTGGTCTGCGTCCTGCGCTACAAGCGTCACTACTTCATGGCCAACGGCCTGAAGGCCAATGTCGCCGCCGACGAATTCCTCGAACACGCGACCCAGGAAGCGCAACACGCCGACCGTCTGGCCGAGCGCATCGTGCAACTGGGCGGCGAGCCGGAGTTCAACCCGGACCTGCTGTCGAAAATGTCCCACGCCCAATACGTGGCCGGGAACACCTTGAAGGAAATGGTCTACGAAGACCTGGTCGCAGAGCGGATCGCCATCGACAGCTACCGCGAGATCATTCAGTACATCGGCGAAAAAGACCCGACCACCCGGCGCATCTTCGAAGACATCCTGGCGCAGGAAGAAGAGCATGCCGATGATATGGCCGACATTCTGAAAGACCTGTAAACCACCGAAGACCGTCTTCGCATAAGCAAAAAGATCGCAGCCTGCGGCAGCTCCTACAGGAAAATGCATTCCTCTGTAGGAGCTGCCGCAGGCTGCGATCTTTTGCTCTTGCCTTTACTTGGTTGGTTTGACGGTCACTGGCGCCTTGCCCGCCTTCATCTGTTGCAACAACGGCGCACACTGATTCGGCTCACCGCCACTCGGTGCCACCAGCGCCAGCAGCCCTGCCGCCGGCGCAGCAATCACGCCCAACGCGACCATTCCCGCCCCGCGCAGCAGCAGCGGCACGGCCTTCACGCCCGCGTCCGGCTTGATGAATTTGCCGCGCACGTACAACGGCGAACGCAGCGAGATCAGACGCCAGCCCTTGGACTCCGGGGTCACGGTCAGATCCAGTTGCTCGGTGGCCATGTTCGCCGTGCCGTCGATATAGATGATCGCGTTCTCGGTATCGAAGACAAACAGGCGCGTGGTCGCCAGACCGGTCTTGATGTCGAAATCCGCCGCCGCGCAATTGATCTTCACTTCCTTGTCGCCAAAGATCTTGCCGACCACGTAGTTGCCGACGTTGAGCCCCGCCAGTTCCATCAGCTCACGGCTGATCGCACCGTCGTTGATCAGCATCTTCAGATTGCCATTGGCCCCGCCGAGCAGTTTGGCCACCGAGTTGCCACGACCGCTGATGTCGGCATCGCCATTGAGTTCACCGAAGCTGGTTTTCATCGGCTCGAACGTCGGGAACAACTGCTTGAGCTTGAAGCCTCGGGCGGTCAGTTTGGCCCGGCCTTCCAGCGGTTCGGTGCGGCCGTCGAGGCGGATCTGTGCATCGAGATTGCCGCCGGCCACGCCGAAGCGCAGTGGCTCGAGGCTGAGTTCGCCGTCGTTGAGTTTCAGGTGGGTATAGAGGTCGGTGAACGGCAGTTTTTCGCTGTGCACGATGCGTTTGCCGGTGAACTCGACGTCGGCATCCATCGCGCGCCAGCGGTCAGTCTTGAACTCTTCGACCGGCAGCACCTTGTCCGTCGGCTGTTTGCTCTCGCCACCGCGGGCCTTTTGCTTGTCATTGGAGTCGGCGCCGATCAGCGGCGCGAGGTCGGCGAACAGCAGTTGATTGGACAGCAGCGCGCCACTGAGTTTTGGCCGTGGCTGGCTGGCGACGTAGGTCAGATCACCGTGAATGTCACTGCTGCCGATCTTGCCGTTGAACTGTTCATAGGTGAATTTCGCACCGCCAGCGTCATGCAGCTTGGCAATCAAGTGACCGTCGGTGGCGTACGGCGGCGTATCCGGCAGGGTCACGCCGGTCAGCGGATAGAGGTTGCCGAGGCTGGCGCCGGCCAGTTTCAGACGCAGATCGAGGGCGCCGAGGTTGAGCGGGTCGGTCAAGGTGCCGGCCAGTTCGATGCTGGTGGCACCGATCTTCGCCTGGGCCTGCAGCGGGAACGGTTTGTTCGCGTCCTGCAACGCCAGCAGCCCGCCGATCTTGCCCTGGCCGGTAAGATTCTGACCGTGGTACTGGCCCTTGACCTTCAGCGCGAATGCGTAGTCCTGCGGCGCAGCGCCTTTGTCCTGGGCGGTCTTCGCGGCTTTGTCACCGACGATCTCGCTGAACGGAATCGGCTTGCCCAGCGGATCGATCAGAACGTCCAGATTGGTCTTGAGCGTCTGGTCGTCCAGCGTGACGTGGCCCTTGTCGAAGCCAATCGCCCCGATGTCCACCACCCAATTGGACGGTTCGGCGTTCGGGTCCTTCGGATCGAACTTGAAGGTCCAGTTGGCGCGGCCATCGCCCAGGCGTTGCAGTTGCGCATTGGGTTCAGTCAGGTCGATGCGCGGGATCGTCACCCGTTGCGCCAGCAGCGCCAGCGGCGAGATGCGCAGTTCCACACGCTTGAGGGTGACCATCTGCGGCTGCTTCGACCAGTCCGGATTGCCCAGCGTCAGGTCTTCAGCCACCACATGCGGCCACGGCACCCAGGCCCGCCAACCACCCTCGTCCGGCTCGCGCTGCCAGATCACCGCGAGGTTGCCGTTAATGGCGAACGGTCGATGCAGTTCTTCCGAGACTTTGGCATTGAGCGGCGGTTTGATCCGGTTCCAGTCGAAGAACACGATGATCAGAACCAGCACCGCCAGCAGCAGTACGAGGAGGGCGAAGGTCCAACTGAAGATTTTTCCGGTGCGCGTCATGCACAAGACTCCTGATGACGACCGCACGCCGACTTCACGACGCACAGCTGAAACGGCGGGCCAAAGCGGCCCTCATGAATTCTACGACTGGCAAACAGTGCGCAGGTTTAATCGGAATATAGATTCCACGGCAAAAAATCGCCCGAATGCTGACCGATTGGTCGAACAGCGTTACCGCCACCCGCACATTTGCGAGGCGTGAGTGAGTCGAAAATACCCACCGCGGTGCAAAACCACCGCCCGCAAACGCCCGAGCTAGAGCGCCTCGGCAGAACAATCAATTCTGTTGATTATTACCATTGCGTTTATGAACTTTTATATCGACTTATCGAGAGTAGCATTGGCTTCGTACCCACTTTATCGCCCTCCCAAGGAGCAACCCATCATGAAACGCCAATTACTGCTCAGCCTTACCCTGTCGATGCTAGCCAGCACTGCTTTCGCCCTGCCCGCTGCCGAACAGGCTACCCCACAAGTGAAATCGAGCCACTCGGTATTCAGCCAGACTGTGGCTGCTGACGGCAGCGACCGCACTCCACAAGGCCAGACCCTGGCTGAAAACGGCCGTAACCGTCTGGAAGAAAAAGGCCTGGTACAAGATGGCTACGACAAGACGCCACAAGGTCAAGCGGTAGCAGAAGGTGGTCGTGATCGCCTGGAAGAGAAAGGCCTGGTTCAAGACGGCTATGACAAGACTCCACAAGGTCAGACTCTGGCTTCTGACGGCTACGACAAAACCCCACAAGGCCAAACCCTGGCTTCCGATGGCTACGATAAAACCCCACAAGGTCAAACCCTGGCCGAAGGCGGTGGTGACCGTGTGATCGAACGCAACAGCGCTTTGAGCTAAGCCCGTGGCGGCCTGGAAAAAAAGCCCAATCACCCGATTGGGCTTTTGACTTTTTCAGCCCCGACCCACTGCAAGACTGGATTCTCCCTCCGCTGACTTTCCCCTGCCGTTCGACGCCAGCAAAGCCGATTTGCTAGAGTGCGGCGCTTGTCCCGCCTAAGAAAACGCCCTTGCGATGCTGCCCCGCGCCGAACAGAAACAACAGACCCGCAACGCCCTGATGGACGCTGCCCGCCACTTGATGGAAAGCGGCCGAGGATTCGGCAGCCTGAGCCTGCGCGAAGTGAGCAAGACTGCCGGCATCGTGCCGACCGGTTTCTACCGGCATTTTGCCGACATGGACGAACTGGGTCTGGTGCTGGTCAGTGAAGTCGGCCAGACCTTCCGCGAAACCATCCGCCTGGTACGCCACAACGAATTCGTCATGGGCGGCATCATCGATGCCTCGGTGCGGATCTTCCTCGACGTGGTCAGCGCCAACCGTTCGCAATTCCTGTTTCTGGCTCGCGAGCAGTACGGCGGCTCGCTGCCGGTGCGCCAGGCAATTGGCCGCCTGCGGGAAAACATCAGCGCCGACCTCGCAGCCGACCTGACGCTGATGCCCAAGCTGCAACATCTGGACGCTGCCGGCCTGAGCGTGATGGCCGACCTGATCGTCAAATCGGTGTTCGCCACCCTGCCGGACATCATCGACCCGCCCGCCGAAGCCCTGCCGGAACATCTGACGCCGCAAGCGAAGATCACCCAACAGCTGCGCTTCATCTTTATCGGTCTCAAGCACTGGCAGGGGCTGGGCAGTACCGAGTAAAAATCAAAAGATCGCAGCCTTCGGCAGCTCCTACACCAATCACCTGTAGGAGCTGCCGAAGGCTGCGATCTTTTTTATGAGCCACAAATTGGTGCATGTAAAAATCTTCACGCACCAAAACCATCCAAAATCCTGCAACATCTTGAAACACCCTCTACGCTCCGACAGGGATTTCCTACATCTCGTGCGGTTGGCAAGCCCCTTGCTCTAGCCCTCTCTACAGTCCACTGCTGGAAGCTTTCCGATGCTGGTGATTCACCGCAGAATCGACCCTCAACCTGTCTGGTCCGCCGAGTTGCACCTGACCTTCGAAGCGCGCAGCAAGAGCCGTCTGCGCTGTTTCAGTGCCGATGGCGAAGACGTCGGGTTGTTTCTGGAGCGCGGCCAGGCGCCGCTGTATGACGGCGAATGCCTGCAGGCCGAAGACGGCCGGATCGTCCGCGTCTGCGCCCGTCCCGAGCAACTGCTGCACGTCACCTGCGCCAATGCCTTCGAACTGACCCGCGCCGCCTATCACTTGGGCAACCGCCACGTTGCCCTGCAAGTCGGCGATGGCTGGCTGCGCCTGCTCGACGACTATGTGCTCAAGGCCATGCTTGAACAGCTTGGCGCGCAGGTCGAAGCGATTGAAGCGCCGTTCCAGCCGGAACACGGTGCCTACGGCGGCGGCCATCACCATTCGCGGCATGGCGACGAAGACTTCAACTACGCGCCCAAACTCCATCAGTTCGGCGTACGCCTGTGAATCCGGCCTGGGCGCTGCTGCGCCTGGCCAGTCCGCAATTGCCGATTGGCGGCTACAGCTATTCGCAAGGCCTGGAAATGGCGGTGGATAACGGCCGCGTGAACAACCCGGACAGCGCCCGCCGCTGGATCAGCGATCAGTTGCTGCTCAACCTCGCGCGTTTCGAAGCACCGCTGTTACTCGCCCATTGTCAGGCGGCCGCCGACGAAAACTGGGAGGCGCTGCGGCTTATCTGCGAAACCCACCGCGCCAGCCGCGAGACCCGCGAGCTGCATCTGGAGAGCCGGCAGATGGGTTACTCGCTGCAGCAGTTGCTCAATGGTCTGCCGGAACTCGACACGCCGGCCCGCAGCTTTCTCGAGCAATGCGCCGAACCGCATCTGGCCCTCGGCTGGGCACTGGCCGCCCGCGCCTGGGGCATCAGCCCGCAGGACGCCCTCGCCGCATGGCTGTGGAGCTGGCTGGAAAACCAGCTCGCGGTCTTGATGAAAACCCTGCCGCTGGGCCAGCAAGCCGCCCAGCGCCTGACCAGCGAATTGCTGCCGCTGCTGCAACAGGCGCAGCAGTACGCCACCCACATCAATCCCGAACACATCGGCAGTGCCGCGTTCGGCCTGTCCCTGGCGTGCATGGCGCATGAGCGTCAGTACAGCCGTCTGTTCCGTTCCTAGGGCCTGTCATCTTGGAGAAGCACATGAACACACAACCCCTGCGCGTCGGCATCGGCGGCCCGGTCGGTTCCGGCAAGACCGCATTGACCCTGGCCCTGTGCCTGGCACTGCGCGAACGCTACAACCTGGCCGTCGTCACCAACGACATCTACACCCGCGAAGACGCCGATTTTCTGGTGCGTAACGAAGCGCTGGCACCGGAGCGCATCATCGGCGTGGAAACCGGTGGCTGCCCGCACACGGCGATCCGCGAAGACGCCTCGATCAACCTCGAAGCGGTCGATCAACTGAACCGGCGCTTTCCGGGGCTGGACCTGATTCTGGTGGAGTCCGGTGGCGACAATCTTTCGGCGACGTTCAGCCCGGAACTGTCGGACCTGACCCTCTACGTGATCGACGTCTCGGCCGGCGACAAGCTGCCACGCAAGGGCGGGCCGGGGATCTGCAAGTCCGACCTGCTGGTGATCAACAAGATCGACCTCGCGCCACTGGTCGGTGCGTCGCTGGAAATGATGGATAGCGACACGAAACGCATGCGCAACGGCAAGCCGTTTGTCTTCAGCAATCAGAAGACCGGCCAGGGCCTGGAAGAGATCATCGCCTTCATCGAACGCCAGGGCCTGCTGAACGCCGCCTGATTCATTGACCAACAAGGAAGCTTATCCATGACACTCAAACGCATTTCCGGCGCCGTGGCGCTGCTGCTGACCCCGGCACTGGCCTTCGCTCACCCAGGCCACGGCGACAGCGGTCTGGTCGCCGGGATCAGCCACCCGATCGGCGGCCTCGACCACTTGCTGGCGATGGTTGCGGTCGGCCTGTGGGCGGCGCAACAGCAAGGCGCCGCGCGCTGGGCGCTGCCGTGCACGTTTGTCGGCACCCTGCTGGTCGGCGGTCTGCTCGGCTTTGAGGGGCTGGAGCTGCCGGCACTGGAAAGCGGGATTGCCGCTTCGGTACTGGCGCTGGGTCTGGCGGTGGCGCTGGCGGTGCGTCCGCCATTGGTGATGGCGGTGGTGGCGACAGCGTTGTTTGCGTTGTTCCATGGCGTGGCACACGGCCTGGAGTTGCCGGACATGAGCAGCCCGTGGGCGTACGCCGCCGGTTTCGTGGCTGCAACTGCTGCTCTGCATGCTGCGGGGTATGCGCTGGTCCGGTTTCTGCCTAAGGCTGCCGCGCCGCTGGTGCGAGTGGCGGGTGCTGCTTCTGCGGTGACGGGTGCCTGGTTGCTGGCCGGTTGATCTCTATCGCCTGAACTGGCCTCTTCGCGAGCACGCTCGCTCCCACAATTGGAATGCATTCTCCTGTAAGAGCTGCCGCAGGCTGCGATCTTTTGACTTTGGCTGTTAAAAGATCGCAGCGTGCGGCAGCTCCTACAGAGTCATGCAGCGGATCCGATTCAATTGCTCGCGAAGGCGGACTGACGGACACAGCCTCTCTCTGGCCGGTCTCTCTGCTACCATGTCGCGCAATCGCCCCAGCCGTGACGACGTCCGCCAATGCCCCATGCTTGCCGCTCCACCTCCCTGCCCGAATTGACCGCCCTGTTCAGCGACGTGCAACAGCACTTTCTGAACGTGATCGTGCCGCTCTGGCAAGGCCCGGGCTGGAACGCCGACATGGCGTTGCCCTACGAAGCACTGGACGCCGCCCACCAGCCGCTGCCGCCACAACGCTATCGGGCGATGGCCTGCGCGCGGCAGCTGTACCTGTTTTCCAGCCTGATCGGGCTTGTGGATAACGCCGAGGTGCGCGCCGCCGCGCTGTTCCGCTCGCTGCAACGGCACTTCCACGATGCCGAGCATGGCGGCTGGTTCTACAGCATCGATGCCCAAGGCAAACCGCTGGATCAGCGCAAAGACCTCTACACCCACGCCTTCATTCTGTTCGCCTGCGCCCATTACTGGGCCAAGTCCCGCGAGCCGCTGGTGGAATCCACGCTCAACGCCGCATTGGAGGTCATCGCCCGCCGCTTCGCCACCGGCGATGGCTTGTACGAAGCGTGCCTGGATCGCGACTGGATCACCCTGCAAACCGGTCCGCTGCAAAACCCGCTGATGCACCTGGCCGAAGCGTTCCTCGCCACCCTCGCCGTGCGCGAAGACGCGCCAACGCAGCAGGCGCTGGTGGAGTTATGCACAGCCATGCGCAAGCACTTCGTCGATCCGCAGCACGGTGTGCTGATGGAGAAACCGCTGGGCGCTGTGGATAACTGGTACGAACCGGGGCATCAGTTCGAATGGTATTTCCTGCTGGAGTCGTCGCCATTGCTGCGCGGTTCGAAGCTGCACGCAGCGCTGGACCGGGCATTTGCCTTCACCGAACAGTTTGGCGTCGTCGAGTCGTCCGGCGCGGTGCGGGCGATGCTTGATCTGCAGCTGGATGGACGGCCGAAGGATTCGACTCAGCGCATCTGGGCTCAGGCGGAATACCTGCGGGCGCTGACCTTGCGTCCGGACAGCGAAGCCGCAGTGCAGCGCCAGCTGCAGGCGCTGCAGCAGCGTTTTCTGCATGCGGGCGGGTGGCATGAGTGCCGGGATGAGCAAGGTGAAGTCAGCCGCAAGGACATGCCGTCGACCACGCCTTATCACTTGGCAACTTGCTACAGCGGTTTAGCCGAATATCTGCGCTAACAGATAAATCGCCATCGCGAGCAGGCTCACTCCTACAGGGAAATACATTCCAACTGTAGGAGTGAGCCTGCTCGCGATGGCCGTTACACAAACTTTAGGCAATCCACTTTTTGTCACCGGTAAAACTGATGGTCAACCAGCGCGCCGCATCCGGCTCGCCCAGCTTCGCCGAAATCTCCTCACGCAGCGCGTCCAGCTGCCCCACACTGCTCAGCGCATAATCCGCCGGCAACACCACATGAATCTCGATAAACCGCGCCCGCCCGTGCTTCTGCACGTAGGTCACGTAATCGTCGAAACCATGCTCGACCTTCGCCGCCTCCATCACCTGCCGCACCTGGTCGTCCAGCGTGTCCGGGGCAATCCCCAGCACATCGCGCAACGCCGGGCCAAGGATCTTGAACGCCGGCGGCAACATGGTCAGCGCCAGTACGATCAGGATCAGCGGGTCGACAAACTTCGCCCATTCGCCAAAACCCTGGGCCTGGAGCAGCAGCGCCACCAGAAAACTGATCAACAGGCCGACCGACAGCATCGCGTCCACCAGCCAGCTGATGTTGTCGAACTGGATCAGGCTCGACTTGAGCTTGCGATTGCGTCGGCGCACGTAGAAGAAATAGGCGAATTCAACGACGGTGAACACCGCCGCATAAATGATCACCAGCCCCAGCTCGATCTCACGGCCACCGTTGATGATGCCGAACACACCGTTGAGAAATGCGTAGATGGCAATCAGCAGCAGGAAACTGCCTTCGATCAGCAACACCATCGGCTCCAGATGCCAGAAGCCGAACTGGAAGCGGTGATTGCTCTCTTTGGCGATCAGCCGGGCGGTGATCAGCATCAGCACTTTGATGAAGGTGGCGATCAGCGAGAAAAAACCATCGAAAAGGATGGATTGGGACCCAGAAATAAAACCGGTGACGATCCCGGCGATCGACACCGCGAACATCAGGATGGTCGATTGTTTGAGCAGCGACTGCTCACCTCGGTTACTCACGTAGCCTCCTCTAAAAACCTTTGAACCGCGGGATGCGGCGGGGTTTGTCGGAGAGGAGTTTACCTTATTGCCGGGTTGGAACATTTTGTGGCGAGGGGGCTTGCCCCCGTTGGACTGCGCAGCAGGCCCATGCTTCTTTTGAGCTGAAAAGCAGGGGGCGCTTCGCACCCCGACGGGGGCAAGCCCCCTCGCCACAGGTCATGCGGTCTTACGCCTTGTTACGCTCAATGGCGAACCCGGCCCAGGTCTGGCTCACCGGCATCAGCTCCAGGCTGTTGATGTTGATGTGCGCCGGGGCATTGAGGACCCAGAAGATGGTCTCGGCGATGTCCTGCGGCTGGATCGGCTCGGCCCCGGCGTAAGTGGCGTTGTAACGCTCCTGATCGCCGGCAAAGCGCACCAGCGAGAACTCGCTTTCGCACAGGCCTGGTTCGATGTTGCTGACGCGCACGCCAGTACCCTGCAGGTCGCAACGCAGGTTCAGCGAGAACTGCTTGACGAACGCCTTGGTCGCGCCATACACATGGCTGCCCGGGTACGGGTAGTTACCGGCAATCGAGCCGAGGTTGACGATACCGGCACCGCGACCATGGGCGATCAGACGCGGCAGCAGCAGGCGGGTGCTGTACATCAGGCCTTTGACGTTGGTGTCGACCATGGTGTCCCAGTCGTCGAGGTCGCATTTCGGTGCCGGATCGACGCCCAGCGCCAGCCCGGCGTTGTTGATCAGGCCGCGCAGCTTGGCGAAGGACGGCGGCAGATTGGCGATCGCCTCTTCCATCGCCTTGCGATCACGAACATCAAGCACCAGGCCGTGCACTTCGGTCTGCTTCGACAGTTCGGCGCACAGCGCATTCAGACGTTCTGCACGACGACCGGTCAACACCAGTTTCCAGCCAGCCTCGGCGAAACGACGGGCACAGGCTTCACCAAAACCGGACGTCGCGCCGGTGATAAACAGGGTGTTGGACATCGTGTTCTCCTTGCGTCGGCCGCCAGCGCAGCCATGGGAATAGAAAATCAGCAGCCAGCATGCCCGGCCCGACACAGACGAGCAACATCAACCCAAAACGTGTTTCAGATCAAAAATTGATCAATCGTCGCTACGCCATATGCGGCGTGGCCTGTAGCCATGTGCACGCACGTTATCCACAGTCCCTTCCACAGTTTCCGGGGGCAAGTGGAATCGCGCAAAGCCGCGCCACACAAGGCTTTGCGAGTGAAATAGAAAGTTTTTTGCTTGACCCTGAAGCGGCAGTTGTGCCGAACATGGCATTTTGCACGACCGACCGGTCAGCACAGTGATTGCGCGAGGCCAGTAACTACGGCCCTCAGCGCGGTCTTTCCAGAGTTTAGTCACAGACTTATCCACAGGATTGTTCACATGGAATCGCCTGTGTTGCGACGCGCATAAAAAGGTTGACAACGACGGCTTCGGCTCCAGCAAAAACGCCTGATCAAAAAACACCCATCGCCCTGTAGACCACGTTCCATAAGGGCTGCAGCCAGCTACTCCCACGTTATTCACAGCCAGCTCCACAGCAAACGGGGACAAGTCAAAACTGTGGAAAAACAGCCATTTGCAGCGTCTATATGTCGCGCGTTGGCAGCTATGGGAATTTGTTTTCCACAATTTCAGAATGTTCTTGATGTCATGGCTTGATTCCATGTAGGAGCTGCCGAAGGCTGCGATCTTTTGACCTTCAAAAACATCATCAAAAGATCGCAGCCTTCGGCAGCTCCTACAGGGGATCTGTATGGACTTGAAATGTAAAAAGCCCCGAAACTTTCGTCGCGGGGCTTGTGGACAACTCAAGAAGAATCAGTGCCCGCCCAAATAGGCGTTACGCACCTCCTCGTTCACCAGCAGCTCTTTACCGGTACCGGTCAGGCGAATCTCGCCGTTGACCATCACATACGCCCGGTCCGACAGCTTCAGCGCATGGTTGGCGTTCTGCTCGACCAGGAAAATGGTCATGCCGGTTTTCGCCAGTTCGCGCAGCGTGGCGAAGATCTGTTTCACCACGATCGGTGCCAGGCCCAGGCTCGGTTCATCGAGCAGCAACAGCTTCGGCCGACTCATCAGGGCCCGGGCGATGGCGAGCATTTGCTGCTCACCGCCGGACATGGTCATCGCCCGCTGGGTGCGGCGTTCTTCGAGCCGCGGGAACAGCTCGAACATGCGCTGCATGTCCTCCTTGGCGTACTTGTCGCCAATCGGGATGGTGCCCATCAGCAGGTTTTCCTCGACGGTCATGTCGGGGAATACCCGCCGCCCTTCCGGCGACTGCGCAATACCGTTGGAGGCGATGTAGTGCGAGGACTTGTGGGTAATGTCGACGCCTTGATAGAGGATCTGCCCGCCCGCCGCCCTTGGCTGGCCGAAGATCGACATCAGCAGCGTCGACTTGCCCGCGCCGTTGGAGCCGATCAGGCTGACGGTCTCGCCTTCGTTGATTTCAAGCGACACGCCTTTTAGGGCCTGGATCGGACCGTAGAACACGTCGAGGTCTTTGAGTTCGAGGATCGGTCGGGTCATACCAATTCCTCTTCATCGGCGCCCAGATAGGCGGCAATCACTTTCGGATCGTGACGGATAGCGTCGGGGCCGCCCTCGGCGATGACGACGCCGTGGTCCAGCACCACGATGTGGTCGGAAATGCTCATTACCATGCCCATGTCGTGTTCGATCAGCACCACGGTCAGATCGTGCTCGTCACGCAGCAGCCGGATCATCGCGCTCAGCGCTTCGGTTTCCTGAGGGTTGAGGCCGGCGGCCGGTTCGTCGAGGCAGATGATCTGCGGCCGCGTGCACATGGCCCGGGCGATCTCCAGACGGCGTTGCTGGCCGTAGGACAGTTCACCGGCCAGACGGTTGGCGCAGTCCACCAGATCGACCACTTCCAGCCAGTAGAACGCGCAATCCAGCGCATCGCTTTCGGCCTTGCGATAGCCCTTGGTGTTGAGAATACCGGCCAGCATGTTGCGGTTGACCCACATGTGCTGGGCCACCAGCAGGTTTTCCAACACCGACA
Organism: Pseudomonas serboccidentalis; assembly: GCF_028830055.1. NCBI lineage: Bacteria > Pseudomonadati > Pseudomonadota > Gammaproteobacteria > Pseudomonadales > Pseudomonadaceae > Pseudomonas > Pseudomonas serboccidentalis. Next base: position 4,345,752 of record NZ_CP101655.1, on the reverse strand, counting down.
TTTCCTTGAACAGGCGAATGTTCTGGAACGTCCGGGCCAGGCCCGCGCGGTTCACCAGGTGCGTACCGCCGAACATCTTGTAGTACAGACGACTGAGGAATGACTTCGGCGAAACGAAATCGGTCGGCTTGAACGACTCGCCGAGCAACTGGATGACGTTGGTCTGCTTGCCGCGCACGTTGAGTTCGATCTTGCCACCGGAGGCCTTGTAGAACCCGGTCAGACAGTTGAACACCGTGGTCTTGCCGGCACCGTTGGGGCCGATCAGGGCGAAGATCGAGTTGCGTTTGACCTTGAGGCTGACATCGCTCAGGGCCTTGATGCCACCGAAGTGCATCATCAGTTTTTCCACAGAGAGTACGACTTCACTCATGGCGCAGTCCTCTCATAGTGAATGGCACCTTTGCGTGGAGTGACCCCGGTACGGCTGATGCGGATCAGCCCTCGTGGTCGCCAGATCATCATCAACACCATCAGGATGCCGAACAGCAGCACGCGGTATTCGGCGAAGCCGCGCAGCAGTTCCGGGGCCACCGTGAGTACGAACGCCGCGATCACCACGCCGATGGTCGAGCCCATGCCGCCGAGCACGACGATGGCGAGGATCAACGCCGACTCGAAGAAGGTGAACGAGGTCGGGTTGACGAAGCCTTGATAGGTGGCGAAGAACACCCCGGCCAGACCCGCCGTCGACGCACCGATGGTGAACGCCGAGAGTTTGACCAGTACGTGGTTCAGGCCCATCGAGCGACAGGCGATTTCGTCTTCACGCAAGGCTTCCCAGGCGCGGCCCACCGGCATCTTCACCAGACGATGCTTGATGTACAGCACGGCCAGTACCACCAGGAACAACACCGCGTAGATGAAGTAATACTTCACGTCGGGGTTGTAGGCGATGCCGAAGAACTCGTGAAACGGCACCCCGCCATCCTTCGCCCGCTTGCCGAACTCCAGGCCGAAGAACGTCGGCAGTGGCGCCGGCATACCGTTCGGGCCGCCAGTCAGCGACAGCCAGTTGTTGAGGATCAGCCGAATGATTTCACCAAAGCCCAGGGTCACGATCGCCAGGTAGTCACCGTGCAGACGCAACACCGGAAAACCAAGGATGCAACCAGCAAGACCAGCGGTAATCGCCGCCAGTGGCAGCACGGTCCAGAAGCCCAGCCCGAGGTATTGATAACCCAGCGCCAGACCATAGGCGCCGATGGCGTAGAACGCCACGTAACCGAGATCGAGCAGACCCGCGAGGCCGACCACGATGTTCAGCCCAAGCCCCAGCAGCACGTAGATCAACCCGAGGATGACCACGCCCAGCAGATACGAGTTGGAGACAAACGGCACGATGACCGCGAGCACAATCAGCAGCGGGATGATCCAGCGCAGGCGTGATTTGTGATCGGCAGGCAGCACATGCACACCGGAACCGGTGCTCTCGAATCCGTCGAGAATCTTCAGGCCCTTGGGCGTCTGCAGAAACAGGCTGAGGGCAAAGCGGCCGAGCATGACGATGCCAATGATCCACGCCACGCGGGTCGGTTCGAGGTTGAAGCTGTAGCCGTCGAGCACGACGCCGACAATCGGACCGAACACGATCAACGCAATGAGGCCGGCCAGAATCGCCTCAACCAGGCTTTTTTTGATATCGATGTTTTTTTGAGTGGTTGAAGACATCGCTTACACCTTCGACACAAGAGGACGGCCCAACAGACCCTGAGGCCGGAAGACCAGAACAAGTACGAGCAGCGAGAAGCTGAACACGTCTTTGTAGTCGGAGTTGACCAGGCCCGAGAACAGCGACTCGGAGATCCCGAGAATGATCCCGCCAAGCATCGCGCCGGGCAGTGAGCCGATCCCGCCAAGCACCGCGGCCGTGAACGCCTTGATGCCGATGACGAAGCCTGCGTAGAAGTCGAACGTGCCGTAGTTCATGGTGATCAGCACGCCGGCCAGAGCCGCCATCGCCGCACCAATGATGAACACGTAGGAAATCACCCGGTCGGTGTTGATCCCGAGGATCGAAGCCATCTTGCGGTCTTGCTGGGTGGCGCGGCACATGCGGCCGAGCTTGGTGTACTTGATCACGTAGGTCAGCAGGCCCATGCCGACGAACGCGGCCACCAGAATGAAGATCTTGGTGTAGGTCAGCTGGACGAAACCGCTGCCGACGTCGACACGCCAGGCACCGGTGAGCAGCGTCGGAACACCCTGTTGGCGGGCGCCCTGGCTGATCTGGGCGTAGTTTTGCAGGATCAGGGAGATGCCGATGGCGCTGATCAGCGGTGCCAGTCGGGTGGAGTTGCGCAGAGGTTTGTAGGCGACGCGTTCGATTACCCAGCCATAGACGCCAGTGACGACGATGGTGAAGACCAGCGTGCCGAGCATCAACAGCGGGAAGGATTCAATACCGAAGTAAGCCAGCAGAGCCAGACTGATTGCCGCCAGGTAAGCGGAAATCATGTAAACCTCGCCGTGGGCGAAGTTGATCATGCCGATGATGCCGTAGACCATTGTGTAGCCGATGGCGATCAGGCCATAGACCGACCCGAGGGTCAGGCCGTTGACCAGTTGCTGCAGGAAAATACCATCCATAACGCAATCTCACGCAATGAGAACCTGCCCACCGGTGAGCGGGCGGTTCTTCTAGGAAAAATACAGATTTACGTCGGAGCAATGCAGACACTATCCACCTGATCACCATCGCCCCCTGTAGGAGTGAGCCTGCTCGCGATAGCGGTTCAACATTCAACAAATCTGTTGGCTGTCAGTCCGTCATTACGAGCAGGCTTACTCCCACAGGAGATCGGTGGGGATCAACTGATCGCGTCAGCCCTTACTTCTGTTTTTCCAGCTGATGGTATTTGCCGTCCTTGTCCCACTGGTAAACCACGTAGTCGGAGACTTTCAGGTCGCCCTTCTTGTCCCAGGCCTTCTCGCCCATGACGGTTTTCACCGTGTTGGCCTTGAGCCACTCGGCGGCCTTTTCGCCACTGTTGGACTTGGCGCCGTTGAAGGCGGCGGCCAGGGTCTGAACCGACGCGTAGGCGTACAGGGTGTAGCCCTCAGGCTCGGTGCCGGCCTTGCGGAAAGCATCCACTACAGTCTTGCTGTCTGGCAGCAGGCGTGGGTCGGCGCCGAAGGTCATCAGCACGCCGTCGACGTATTGCGGGCCGCCAGCGGTGGTCACCAGTTCGTCGGTGACGATGCCGTCGTCAGACATGAACTTCACGTCTTTCAGGCCTTCGGTGCGCAGTTGCTTGACCAGTGGGCCGGCTTCCGGGTGCAGGCCGCCGAAGTAGACCACGTCGGCGCCAGCCGCACGGATCTTGGTGACCACGGCGCTGAAGTCTTTCTCGCCACGGGTCAGGCCTTCATACAGCACCGGTTTCACGCCACGTTTTTCCAGCTGTGCCTTGGTGGCATCCGCCAGGCCCTGACCGTAGGTGTCCTTGTCGTGCAGCACGGCAACCTTCTTGCCCTTGAGCACGTCGACGATGTAGTCGCCGGCCACGATGCCTTGCTGGTCGTCACGCCCGCACATACGGAACATGGCGCTGAGGCCACGCTCGGTGACTTGCGGGTTGGTCGACCCCGGCGTGATCGCGATGATCCCGGCTTCGTCGTAGATTTCCGACGCGGGAATGGTCGAAGAAGAGCAGAAGTGACCGACCACGCCGGCGACTTTCTGGTTGGTGAGGTCCTTGGCGACTGTCACCGCCTGCTTCGGCTCGCAAGCGTCATCGCCCTTGACCAGAACGATTTTCTCCCCGTTGACGCCGCCTGCTGCGTTGACTGCGTCAGCCGCCGCCTGTGCACCCTTCATGTACTGCTCGCCAAATGCCGCGTTGGCGCCCGTCATTGGACCCGCTACACCGATTTTCACATCAGCTTGAGCAAACGCAGAAACACCCAGCGCAGTTGCGACTGCGAGGGCCAGAAAGCCTTTCTTGTAAAACGTCTGGGACATGAGGTGGTGCTCCAAGGTTTTTTTTAGTTGGCACTGCGACTTCACTTCACTGAATGCTCTGAGCAAGCGCCGTGCCATCGGTTTTTTATTCTTCAAAAAGTCGCTGCTTTCTTGTTATTTCGACTGTTTCGTTCCCATTTTCATTGGGCGTGCAACCGTCTAAACCGCGGAAGGTGAAACCTTTTTAAATCTAAGGCGCAACCCGCTTGCGCCATCATTGCAACCGCGGCACCAAACGACGTGCAACCAGCCTGTAACCGCTCGCGTCACCGAACTGCACACTGCTGGTGCGGGACTGCTACAACCCGCACCATTACAGGCTAGTCGCTACGTGAAAAAGCGCCGCTTCCGGCAACATATTTCAACACTCAGATGACGATGCGCAGGCACTGGCCCGCGTGATACAGCGAGAAACCGGCCTCGTACAGGCAACTGCGCAGGCCGACACCCGCCAGGGGCTGCATCGGTGCGAAGGGGATCGGCAACGCTTGAGGATTGCCGTGACACAGGTAGTCGGCGAAGGCCTTGCCGACCACGGTGCCGGTGGTCACGCCGCGACCGTTGTAACCGGTGACGGCCACCAGTCCGGGTGCCGGTTCGAACAGGCGCATCAGATGATCGGGGGTGAAGGCGATGCGCCCGGTCCAGGTGCATTCCCATTCCACTGGTTTGAGGTTGGGGAAGTAGTGTTGCTGCACCCGGTCGGCCCAGGCCTTGAGGAACCAGGTGGGTTTCTGATTGCCATTGCCCAGGCTGCCGAGCAACAGCCGACCGTCCTTGTCGCGGCGAATACTGCTCAGCACCTGCCGCGTGTCCCAGGAGCCCTGCCCGCCCGGAAGGATTTCATGGGCAGCGTCTTCGGTCAGCGGCACCGAAGCGACCTGATAGTAGTAACCGGGGAAGAAGTTGCGCTTGAGTTCGGTCCAGTCGCCTTCGGTGTAGGCGTTGGAGGCAATCACCACTTGCTCGGCGAGCACCGAACCCTGTTCGGTCTGCACCGACCATTGCTGGCCCTGGCGTTCGAGGCGGGTGACCGGCGAGTGATCGAACATCTGCCCGCCTAAGCGCTTCACCGCATTGGCCAGCCCGGTGACATAGGCCATCGGGTTGAGGGTGCCGGCGCGGCGGTCGAGCAACGCCGCAGCAATCTTTTGCGTGCCGGTGGCTTGCTCGCAGGCCTTGCCGGTCAGCAGTTCGACCGGCGCGCCACGGCGTTTCCATTGTTGCTCGCGACTGCGTAAGTCCGCCTCGCCTTTGGCGTTGTGCGCCATGTGCAGCGTGCCTTCGCGGCGCAACTGGCAATCGATGTTGTATTTATCCACAAGGCTGAACACCAGCGCCGGCGCTGCTCCGAGCATGCGGTTGAGCTGACTGCCGACCGCCTCGCCGAACCCGGCCTCGATCTCGTCCGGCGCAATCCACATCCCGGCATTGACCAGCCCGACGTTGCGCCCGGACCCGCCGTGCCCGGCACGATGCGCTTCCAGCACGCAGACGCTTTTGCCTTTTTCCAACAGATGCAGCGCCGCCGACAACCCGGTAAACCCGGCGCCGATCACGCAGACATCGACTTTGACCTCGCCCCGCAGCGCGGTGTTATCCGGCCTTTGCGGCGTGAGCTTTTCCCACAGACATTCTTCGCGTAACGGCATTGCCAGACTCCAACAGAAACCTAACCAAATGCGCTTGTGGGGCCACCAAAAGATCGCAGACTTCGGCAGCTCCTACAAAACCGCAGCCTGGCGGCATCTGTGTAGGAGCTGCCGAAGGCTGCGATCTTTTCCGTTTTCCCTCGATCCTCAGTCGAACGTGATGCCCTGCGCCAGCGGCAACTCCAGCGAGTAGTTCACGGTATTGGTCTGACGGCGCATGTACGCGCGCCAGGCGTCGGAGCCCGACTCGCGACCACCACCGGTTTCCTTCTCGCCACCAAACGCGCCGCCGATTTCCGCACCGCTCGGGCCGATGTTGACGTTGGCGATGCCGCAGTCGCTGCCGACCGCCGACATGAACTGCTCGGCCTCGCGCACGTCGGTGGTGAAGATGCACGACGACAAGCCTTGCGGTACAGCGTTGTTCAGGCGCAGCGCTTCCTGGAAGTCGCTGTAACCGACCACGTAGAGGATCGGCGCGAAGGTTTCGCTGCAGACCACATCGCTTTGCTCCGGCATTTCAACAATCGCCGGCGACACGTAGTAGGCATTGGGAAATTGCTCTTCGAGCTGACGCTGGCCGCCAAACACCCGACCACCCTCGCTCAGCGCCTGCTCCAACGCATCCTGCATGTTTTCAAAGCTGTGCTTGTCGATCAGCGGGCCGACCAGGTTGCCTTCCAGCGGATGGCCGATGCGCACTTTCGCGTACGCGGCTTTGAGGCGGGTGACGATTTCTTCCTTCACCGATTCATGGGCAATCAAGCGCCGCAGGGTGGTGCAACGCTGCCCGGCAGTGCCGACCGCGCTGAACAGAATGGCGCGCACGGCCATGTCCAGATCGGCGCTCGGGCCGAGGATCATCGCGTTGTTGCCGCCCAGTTCGAGGATGCTGCGGGCAAAACGCGCGGCGACTTTCGGCGCCACTTCGCGGCCCATGCGGGTGCTGCCTGTGGCGCTGATCAGCGCGACACGCGGGTCATCCACCAGCGCTTCGCCGGCATCGCGACCACCGATGATCACCTGACACAGGTGCGCCGGAGCATCGGTGAAATTCTTCACCACGCGATCGAACAGCGCCTGGCAGGCCAGCGCGGTCAGCGGGGTCTTCTCCGACGGTTTCCACACCACCGGGTTGCCGCAGACCAGCGCCAGCGTGGTGTTCCACGCCCACACCGCGACCGGGAAGTTGAACGCACTGATCACGCCGACCACGCCCAGCGAATGCCAGGTTTCACGCATATGGTGGCCCGGGCGCTCGGAGGCGATGGTCAAACCGTACAACTGACGTGACAGGCCGACGGCGAAGTCGCAGATGTCGATCATCTCCTGCACTTCACCCAAACCTTCCTGGGTGATCTTGCCTGCTTCCCACGACACCAGCTCGCCGAGGTCAGCCTTGTACTCGCGCAACACTTCGCCGAACTGACGCACCAGCTCGCCGCGACGCGGGGCCGGCACCTTGCGCCATTGTTCGAACGCATGATCTGCGCGACTGATGTGCTGCTCGACTTCGGCCGGGCCTTCCCAGTTCACGGCGGCGATGCGGCTGCCGTCGATGGGCGAATGCACCGGCACTTTGCCGTTCTGATACAGGGCCGGGTTCACACCAAGACGATCAAGCAATGCGGCAACCATGGGTCACTCCTCAAGCGAAAAACTGAATGTGTGCGGACGAATGTTCACGACCGGGCAGGCCTTTAGTTGTAGCGTCAGTATGGCGAGGCAACAAACGACCTTTACGCGAGATATCATTCCGTTTATTCATGCTGCGCATAGAAAGACAAGAAAAGGACCACTCATGCTGAATAAACGCCACCTGCCATCGATTACCGCATTGCAGTGCTTCGAAGCTGTGACCCGACACTTGAGTTTTACCCGCGCCGCCGAGGAACTGAACCTGACCCAGAGCGCTGTCAGCAAGCAAGTGGCGCAGCTTGAGGAATTGTTACAGCACTTGTTGTTCCGCCGGGTGCGGCGTCGCTTGCAGATGACCCCGGCCGGGGATTTGTACCTGGTGGAAGTCCGAAAAATCCTCACCCAAGTGGAAATGTCGACGCATTACCTGCGTTCCTACGGCGGCGAAACCGAAGTCCTGCGCGTCTCCACGCCCTCGACCTTCGGCGCCCGCTGGCTGGTACCGCGCCTGAAAGGCTGGCGTCTGCGCCATCCGTCGATCCATCTGGACCTGTGCAACGAGCAGGAAGCCGACGATTTGCTGCAGGGGCGCAGCGATCTGGCGTTCTATTTCGGCCAGGGTTCACGCCCCGGCACCGAATGCCTGAAGCTGTTCGGCGAAGAGCTGGTGCCGGTCTGCGCGCCGGGCAGCCTGCCGGATCAGCCATTCACTGATCCGACGCAACTGACCGACTTGGTGCTGCTGCAAAACGCCTCACGCCCGCAGGCCTGGCACGACTGGTTCGACAGTCAGGGCTACCACACCGAACACAGCTACCACGGGCCGCGTTTCGAAACCTTTTATATGTGCATCCGCGCCGCCCAGGTCGGCTGTGGTGTGGCGCTGCTGCCGCGGTTTCTGGTGGAAGAGGAGTTGGCCGACGGCAAACTGGTCATTCCCTGGCAGCATGCAATGCCCAGTTCCGACGCCTATTACCTGGCCTACCCGGAGCATGCGGCGGAAGTGCCCAAGGTGCGGGATTTTGTGAAGTGGATGCTGGAGCAGATTGATAGTCCAGACGACGACTGATTTCCCTGTGGGAGCTGCCGAAGGCTGCGATCTTTTGACCTTGTTTTTTAAGATCAAGAGATCGCAGCCTTCGGCAGCTCCTACATCAAGCAAAATCCGGTTCGGGCCAAAAATTGCTGGCAATCCCCACCGCTGATATGCGCCACTAGCGCCATTGATTGAGACCGCGCACAGGCGCGGCGCACCTGGAGACCCCGTTTATGAGCGAGAGTGTGTTTGCCGATCGCATCGTGCAGAACCTGCTCGACACCGACTTCTACAAACTGACGATGATGCAGGCGGTGCTGCACAACTACCCCAACGTCGAAGTCGAATGGGAGTTCCGTTGCCGTAACAGCGAGGATCTGCGCCCGTATCTGGCCGAGATTCGCTATCAGATCGAGCGTCTGGCCGAACTGAGCCTGAGCGCCGACCAGTTGAGTTTTCTGGAGCGCATCAGCTTCCTCAAACCGGATTTCCTGCGTTTTCTCGGACTGTTCCGCTTCAACCTGCGCTATCTGCACACCGGGATCGAGAACGGCGAGCTGTTCATCCGTCTGCGCGGCCCGTGGTTGCATGTGATTCTGTATGAAGTGCCGCTGCTGGCGATCGTCAGCGAAGTGCGCAACCGCTATCGCTACCGGGAAGTCGAGCTGGTACAGGCGCGTGAACAGCTGTATCGCAAGTTCGATTGGTTGAGCGCCAATGCCTCGGCCGACGAACTGGCGCAATTGCAGGTCGCCGACTTCGGTACCCGCCGGCGCTTTTCGTACCGCGTACAGGAAGAAGTGGTGAACGTACTCAAGCACGATTTCCCCGGACGTTTCGTCGGCACCAGCAACGTGCACCTGTCCCGCGAGCTGGACATGAAACCGCTGGGCACCATGGCCCATGAATGGATCATGGCTCATCAGCAACTCGGCCCACGGCTGATCGACAGTCAGATCGCCGCCCTCGACTGCTGGGTGCGTGAATACCGTGGCTTGCTGGGGATCGCCCTCACCGACTGCATCACCACCGACGCCTTCCTCGGCGACTTCGACCTGTTCTTCGCCAAGCTCTTCGATGGTCTGCGCCACGATTCCGGGGATCCGGTGCAGTGGGGCGAAAAATGCATCGCCCACTACCACAAGCTTGGCATCGACCCGATGAGCAAGACTTTGGTGTTCTCCGACAGCCTGACCCTGCCCAAATCGCTGGAGATCTTCCGTGCGCTGCACGATCGGATCAACGTGAGCTTTGGCATCGGCACCAACCTGACCTGTGACATTCCGGGTGTCGAACCGATGAGCATCGTGCTTAAAATGACCGCCTGCAACGGCCAGCCGGTGGCGAAGATCTCCGACGAGCCAGGCAAGACTCACTGTAAAGACCCGAATTTCGTCGCCTATTTGCGACACGTTTTCCAGGTTCCTGCCGTTTCCAGCCTATCTAGCAAGGAGTGAATTCATGCAAGCCGTACAGCGTGAGATTGCTGAACAGCTCAAGGTGCAGCCGCCGTTCGCTGACTACAAGGCCCTGCAAGCCGAAGTCGCCCGGCGCATTACCTTCATCCAGGATTGCCTGGTCAATTCCGGCCTCAAGACGCTGGTGCTGGGCATCAGCGGCGGTGTCGACTCGCTGACCGCTGGCCTGTTGGCCCAGCGCGCCATGCGTGAACTGCGTGAGCGCACCGGCGACAACGACTACAAGTTCATCGCCGTGCGTCTGCCGTACGAAACCCAGTTCGATGAACACGACGCCCAAGCGTCGGTGGACTTCATCGCCCCGGACGAGCGCCACACCGTCAACATCGGCCCGGCGGTGAAGTCGCTGGCCGGTGAAGTCGCGGCGTTCGAAGGCAAGCACGCGGTCTCGGTGGACTTCGTGCTCGGCAACACCAAGGCGCGGATGCGCATGGTCGCCCAGTACACCATCGCCGGCGCGGCGCACGGTCTGGTGATCGGCACCGACCACGCGGCGGAAGCGGTGATGGGCTTCTTCACCAAGTTCGGTGACGGCGCCTGCGACCTGGCCCCGCTCAGCGGTCTGGTGAAAAACCAGGTCCGGGCGATTGCCCGCAGCTTCGGCGCGCCGGAGTCGCTGGTGGAGAAAGTGCCGACCGCGGACCTGGAAGACCTGTCGCCGGGCAAACCTGACGAAGCGTCCCACGGCGTGACCTACGCCGAGATCGACGCCTTCCTGCACGGTGAGCCGGTACGCCAGGAAGCGTTCGACATCATCGTCGCAACTTACAACAAGACCCATCACAAGCGCGTCATGCCGTTCGCGCCGTAAGATGTCTTGGAACCTGTAGGAGCTGTCGAGTGAAACGAGGCTGCGATCTTTTGATCTGGCTTTGAAGATCAAGATCAAAAGATCGCAGCCTCCGGCAGCTCCTACAGAAACGAAAAAAGCGTCCGGAAGGACGCTTTTTTTGTGCCTGAATCAATTACTTGACAGCAATGGTGCCTTTCATCATCGAGATGTGGCCCGGGAACGAGCAGAAGAAGCCGTAGTCAGTGCCAGCGGCCAGCTTCGATACGTCGATGGTCAGCGTGTCTTTCTCACCGGCACCGATGATCTTGGTGTGAGCGATGATGCGCTCGTCGCCGTCTTTCAGGTAGTTCTTGTCGATGCCGGCGGCCAGGCCGTCAGTGGCGATCGGCTGCATGTCGGCGGTTTTGCTGACAACCAGGTTATGGCCCATGACGTTCTTCGGCAGGCTGCCGGAGTGGGTCAGTTCGACGGTGAAGGTCTTGCAGCTCTTGTCGATCACGATCTCCTTGGTGTTGAAGGACATCTGGTCGGTGGAATCAACGGTGGTTTTGCACTCGGCAGCCATCAATTGGCTGCTGGCCAGCGCCAGCAGGGATACCGCAACAACTTTGGAAAACATGGTGAATCTCCAAGGCAGGGTTAACAAAAACACGAATGGTGGAAAGACTGCCTGAAATCTTCGCAAGTTCCTATGACTTGAGTCAAAAATTGTATACAACTTTCAGGCTATGACACTCATCGAAACAATCTAACGGCCAGATTCCCTGGCCAGCCCTATGATCAGGCCATCTCACTGAACTGAAACGGAGTGCCTGTCATGATCTTTAACGGCCTGTTGTGCAGCTTGCTCGCCGCCTACGCCTGTGGTGCCAGTGGCACCTGCGAAACGCCGCAACGCGAAGTCTAGCCCTTGGATCAAGGCGTGCCAGCCATTACCCTGTGACGGATTGACCCAGGAGGAAGGCATGTCTCTCAAATCCGTTTGTGTATTTTGCGGCGCCAACGCCGGCACCGATCCGGCTTACACCGAAGCCGCCAAAGCCCTTGGCCGCGCGCTGGCCGAGCGCCAGTTGACCCTGGTCTACGGCGGTGGCGCCGTGGGGTTGATGGGGCTGGTCGCCGATGCCGCACTGGCCGCCGGCGGTGAAGTGATCGGGATCATTCCGCAAAGTCTGATGGACAAGGAAATCGGCCACAAAAGCCTGACCCGCCTCGAAGTGGTCGACGGCATGCACGCCCGCAAGGCGCGCATGGCCGAACTGAGCGATGCGTTCATCGCTTTGCCTGGCGGCCTCGGCACGCTGGAAGAACTGTTCGAAGTCTGGACCTGGGGCCAGCTCGGCTACCACGGCAAGCCGCTGGGCCTGCTGGAAGTGAACGGTTTCTACAGCAAACTCACCGCTTTTCTCGACCATATCGTCGGCGAAGGCTTCGTTCGCGCGCCACACCGTGACATGCTGCAAGTGAGCGAATCGCCACAAACCCTGCTCGACGCCCTCGATCAGTGGAAGCCGACCGTCACGCCCAAGTGGGTCGACCAAAAACCCGGCTAACCGCCGGACACCGATACAGGGCAGAATACGCGCCGCTCAACCTCACCTTCGACCCCAGAGGATCGCCCATGGCCAAACCCAATTACTCCTTCGCCAAACGTCAACGAGACCTGGCAAAGGAGCAGAAGAAAGAGGAAAAGCTTCAGCGCAAGAAACAAATGGCTGAAGAAGCGGCACTGAACCCTGAGGGTGAAGTGGCGACTGACGACGACGATGTTGATGCACCGAAAGATCAGGCACCCGACGCCTGAGCCCCACCGGGTTTGATGATCGAATCAGACCCTGCGGATTTGTGACGGGGCTGGCGGTTCAGCCGCTGGCCCTCACAGCCCCCTTTTCGAATCGCCCCCAAATCCCCTGTAGGCGTGAGCCTGCTCGCGATGGCGGTGTGTCAGACAAACCCTTTACCGCCTGACATACCACTATCGCGAGCAGGCTCACTCCTCCAGTTTGATCTGTGCTACTCCAGTGGCATCACGGTGACGCGAACCTCCGGGTCATGGCTACCGCCCCCCAGAATCACCCCGCGCAACGGCGACACATCGGAAAAGTCCCGGCCCCATGCCAGCGTGATGTGCTCCAGCGCCGGCTGCACATTGTTGGTTGGATCGAAATCCACCCAGCCCAATACCGGACAGAACACCGAGACCCAGGCATGCGACGCGTCGGCGCCGATCAGCCGTGGTTGCCCTGGCGGCGGCTGGGTCAGTAGATAGCCGCTGATGTAACGCGCCGCCAGCCCTCGCGAGCGCACGCAGGCGAGCATCAGGTGGGCGAAGTCCTGACATACACCGCGTCGGCGCTCCAGCACTTCCACCAGCGGCGTTGCCACTTGAGTGGCCTCGGCGTCGAAGGTGAATTCGCTGAAAATCTTCTGCATCAAGGCCTGCACGCCGAGCATTAACGGCCGACCCGGCGGGAAGCAGCTTTCGGAGAACTCGACGAAGCTGCGCTTCAGATGCACGTAGGGTGACTGAAAGCGATATCGACAAGCCTGCAGCAGCTCGGCGGACAACGGCTGGCTGCTGTAGGTCAGCGCATCGCGTGTCTGCTCCCACGCTGGGGACAGATTGAAGTCCGCCAGCGGTCGCGCCAGCACCTCTACGGTGAGCCGTGCGTTGACCTGCAACTCGTCGTGCGGTCGCTCGAAAGCCAGACGGGTCAGCGGATTGCCGAAGACATCGAGTTCATCACGCCGGGTGGTCGGCTCCGGACTGATCAGCAATTGCTGCTCGGTGCAGCGCTGCCATGTGCACTCACGGGGCCACAGGTGCGCCAATTGCTGCGCCAGCGACACCGGGCTGTCGTAGTGATAACAGGTATCGTGGAAGATCTGGTAATGCGCGCTCATCAGACGGACACCGTACGCTGGCTGACATCATCGACATGGGCAAAGTGGCGCAGCGCCAGGCGATCCGAGACTTGCCCGCTGGCCTCGGCAATCTCTTGCAGCAGATCCGCCAGACCATCGAGTGCCGCACGCACGCTGGACTCGCCGAACAGCGAGTTTTCCAGACAGCCCAGATCAAAACGTGCCAGACGCTCGACCAATTGCGGCAGTCCGGCCTCGCGGGGCACGCCGAAATCATCGTTCAGGCGCTTCAGCGTGCGGGTCACCAGTTTCAGTTGGAACAACACCGCATGCGGGTTCTGTTCGTCGAGCAGCAACAAATCGAGTACTGGGATCAACTGCGCCACCGCCAGATAACGCGACCGGTAAGTGATGCTGCTGTTGCCCAGCTCCAGCAGCCACTCCAGCCCCGCCTGATCGAATGCGGCGCTACCGCGCAGGAACGCGGCGAGGCTGCTGCTGAGAAACTGCAGACGCTCGATGCGCCGGCCAATCATCAGGAAGCGCCAGCCTTCGTCGCGGGTCATGTCGTCCAGCGCAAAACCGGACAATGCCGCCAGCGACATCACCAGACGGTTGAGAAAATCCAGCAGTTCGCCAAAGTCCGGCGCGTCGGTGTCCAGCTCCATGGCTTCACGCTGCAACTCTACCAAGGCCTGCCAGTTTTCCCGGGAGAGCTTGCCGCGCACCTGCGAGGCCGCCCACTGCAAGCGCTGCAGGTTGGAACGCAGGCTGAACGACCAGTCCTCGCCGAGCAGCGCCGCCAGCAGGCGCTCCGGCAGCTCGCCCTCCTCCGGCAGCAACATCAGGCGCTCGCCCAGCTCGACCGCCGCCTGCAACGCTTGCGGATCGTCGCCATCGACATAGCGCGCCAGCATGATCCGCAGCAATCGCGCACTGTCATCGCAGCGCTCGCAGTAACGGCCAAACCAGAACAGGTTCTCCACCACCCGCGACGGCAGGTAGGGGTCACGTCGTACCAGGTCGTGCACACCGACGTTGCGCTGTGTCTTCCACTGCTCGCCACTTGGCGGGCGCTCGCCCAGCACCCAGGTGTCCTTACTCGCGCCACCGCGTTGCATCGACACCACTTCGGCATCAGCCTCGGCGGCGACCCGGGTCAGGCCACCAGGCAGCACGCGGTAGCCGTCACGACTGGCCACCGCGTACATGCGCATGCCGATGGCCCGCGGTTGCAGTTGGCCGTCCTCGGCTTGCCAGATCGGCGCCTGGGACAACTGCGCCAGTTCTTGTGCCACGTAAGCATAGGGCCGGGCCTGCATGCGCTCGGCGAGCGCCTGGCGCTGTTGTTCATTCAGATCCCGACCGAAGACCGGGGCAAAACTTTGTGAGGGGAACGCCGGTTTGATCAGCAGCTCCGGCAGTTTTTCCAGCGCCTGCGCCAGCACTGGCGCCTCGCCGCACCACCAGGTGGCGATGGACGGCAGGATCAGCTCTTCGCCGAACAGGTATTGATTGATCTTCGGCAGGAACCCGAGCAATCCCGGAGACTCCAGCACGCCGCTGCCCAGGGCGTTGGCCACCAGCACCCGCCCCTGCCGCACCGCCTCCAGCAAGCCGGGCACACCGAGTGCCGAGTCGGTACGCAGCTCCAGAGGATCGCAGAAGTCATCGTCGAGCCGGCGCATGATCGCGTGCACCCGGCGCAGGCCGCTGAGCGTTTTCAGGTACACGGTGGCATCGCGCACCGTCAGGTCGCCGCCCTCCACCAGTGGATAACCGAGCTGACGCGCCAGATAAAGATGTTCGAAATAGCTTTCGTTGAAACGCCCGGGCGTCAGCAGCACCACCAGCGGCGCGTCATCATCACAGGGCGCCTGACGCGCGAGGGTTTCCTGCAGGGTGCGGAAAAATCCGGCCAGGTGCTGCACCTTCAAGTCGCGGTACAACTCGGGAAAGGCGCGGGACACGATGGTGCGGTTTTCCAGCGCATAACCGGCCCCCGACGGCGCCTGGGTGCGATCCGCGGTGACCCACCAGCGCCCGTCCGGCGTGCGCGCCAGGTCCACGGCGTACAAATGCAGAAAGGCCTCTTCCGGCGGCGCAATGCCCTGGCACGGCCAGAGAAAATTGTTGTGGCCGAAGACCAGTTCCGCCGGCAACAGTCCTTCACTGATCAACCGCTGCGGGCCGTACAGATCCGCCAGCACCGCATTGAGCAGGCGCGCCCGCTGGGCGATCCCGGCTGACAACTGCTGCCACTCATCGGCGGCGATCACGTGCGGCAGCAAGTCCAGCTCCCACGGCCGGTCAGCACCCTTGGGGTCGGCATAGACGTTATAGGTGACGCCGTTTTCCTGAATCTGCCGGGCCAGCAACGCCTGACGCTGCACCAGTTGCGCCGGGCTGCTGCGCTGTAGCTGATCGAACAGCCGCCGCCAGTGCGCGCGCACTTCGCCGCTGTTATCCAGCAGTTCGTGATAAGTGCCCGCGGTGCGCGGGTAGCGGTCTAGCAGGTCAGGCATGGAAAGCTCGGCAGACAGCAAGGAACGGTCAGACTAACGCAGGCACATGACACGCGGATATACGAAAAATCCGCATGGCGCGTACGAACTAGAAACGTCGCAAATCGAGAGTCATCGGCAGCTCGTCGGAGATTGTCAGGTTCGGTATCGGAAGTTTCCCCGGCGTATGTCCGATGCGGAAAAACCGCGCCATGCGCCGACTCTCCGCTTCGTTGGCATTGACCGGTAATGTCTCGTAGTTGCGCCCGCCCGGGTGCGCCACGTGGTACTGACAACCACCCAGCGAGCGCTGCATCCAGGTGTCGAGCAGGTCGAACACCAGCGGCGCGTGCACCGGGATGGTCGGTTGCAGGCAGTTGGCCGGTTGCCAGGCCCGAAAGCGCACGCCGGCAACGAACTCGCCGATGCGTCCGGTCGGTTGCAGCGGCACCGGGATGCCGTTGCAGGTCAGCAGGTAACGCTGCGGCGGCAGCCCACTGAGTTTGATCTGCAAACGCTCCAGCGACGAATCGACATAACGCACCGTGCCGCCCGCCGTGCCCTCCTCACCCAACACATGCCAAGGCTCCAGCGCCTGGCGCAATTCCAGTTCGATGCCATTGACCGCGTAATCGCCGACCTTGGGGAAACGGAACTCCAGGTGCGCGGCGAACCACTCGGCACGCAACGGATAACCGGCGTTGTTGAGTTCGACGATGACGTCGGCGAAATCCTGCTCGATGAAGTGCGGCAGCATGAAGCGGTCGTGCAGCTCGGTGCCCCAGCGTGCCAGTTTCGGCGGCGCATACGGCTCGCGCCAGAACCGTGCAACCAGTGCCCGCAGCAACAATTGCTGGGCCAGACTCATGCGCGCATGCGGCGGCATTTCAAAGGCGCGTAGCTCCAGCAGACCGAGGCGCCCGGTGGCACCGTCCGGCGAATACAGTTTGTCGATGCAGAATTCGGCGCGATGCGTGTTGCCAGTGACGTCGATCAGCAGATTGCGCAGCAGTCGATCCACCAACCACGGCGGGCATTCTTCGCCCACTTCCGGCATTTGCGCGAAAGCGATTTCCAGCTCGTACAAGGCGTCGTTGCGCGCCTCGTCGACCCGTGGCGCCTGCGAGGTCGGGCCGATGAACAAACCGGAAAACAAGTAAGACAACGACGGGTGGTTGTGCCAATAGCTGATCAGGCTGCGCAGCAGATCCGGGCGGCGCAGGAATGGCGAATCCGCCGGGGTCGCACCACCGAGGACAAAATGGTTGCCACCACCGGTGCCGGTGTGGCGCCCGTCGATCATGAACTTTTCGGTGGTCAGGCGGGTTTGCCGTGCCTCTTCATAGAGAAACTCGGTGCGCTCGACCAGTTCGTCCCACGTCGCGGACGGCTGCACGTTGACCTCGATCACGCCCGGATCCGGGGTAATGCGGAAGTTACTCAGGCGCGGATCACTCGGCGGCTCATAACCTTCCAGCAGCACCGGGCAATGCAGCTCTTCGGCGGTGGCTTCGATGGCCGCCACCAGTTCCAGATAATCCTCGACCCGCTCCAGCGGCGGCATGAACAGATACAGCCGCCCCTCGCGCGCCTCGGCGCAAAACGCGGTGCGGGTCAGCCAGTCGGCGGACTCGTCGATTTTCGGCGAGCGTTCGTCGGCAGATACAGGCTCGCCATGGCTATTGAGCTGCGTCGCGTCCGGTAGCGGTGGGAAGTCCTGATTCGGATCGTTGGGATGAATGAACGGATACTCGGCGGCCTTCACCCACGGCTGCGAACCGAGCGGCAGGCGATAGCCCAGCGGCGAATCCCCCGGCACCAAGCGGCAATGCTCATCGCGCAGATACCAGCGCCCGCTCTGCCATTGATCACCCTTGGCAGTGCGCGCCAGCGGCAGCACCTGGCCGATGACCTTATCGAGGCCCTGACTGAAGACTTTGCGCAGACGCGCGCGCTCCAGCGGCTCCTCCAGTCGTGAGTCTTCGGCACTGACGTTGCTCGGCAGCGCGCCCTCACGCCAGAGGTAATAGAAATTGTCTTCGTAGGCCGGAAACACGAAGCGCGCGGGCAATTTCAGACGCTCGGCGACACTCGCCAGAAAGCGCCCGGCCAGCGTACCGTCAGCGCCGTAGTCCTGCTGTTCGTCGGCAATCAGCGCGTTGTTGTGCCAGATTGGCACGCCGTCACGACGCCAGTAACAGTTCAGCGACCAGCGCGGTAACTGCTCGCCCGGGTACCACTTGCCCTGACCGAAATGCACCAGGCCTTTGGGCGCGTAGTGTTTGCGCATGCGCTGGAACAGCTCGGCGGAGAGCCGGCGCTTGTCCGGGCCCAGTGCAGCGGTGTTCCATTCAGCACCGTCGGGGTCGTCGATGGAAACGAAGGTCGGCTCGCCGCCCATGGTCAGTCGCACATCGCCTTCCAGCAGATCGGCGTCGATCTGCCGGCCCAGCGCCTGAATCGCCAGCCACTGCTCGTCCGTGTAGGGCTTGGTGACCCGTGGTGCTTCCCAGATCCGCTCCACCGACATCTCGTGGCTGAACTGGCATTCGCACGGTTCCACCAAGCCACTGATCGGCGCCGCCGAGGATGGATCGGGACTACAGGCCAACGGGATATGCCCTTCACCGGCGAACAATCCGGAAGTGGCGTCGAGGCCGATCCAGCCAGCACCGGGCAAGTACACCTCGCACCAGGCGTGCAGGTCGGTGAAATCGACTTCGGTGCCGGACGGGCCGTCGAGGCTTTTCACGTCGGCGGTAAGTTGAATCAGGTAGCCGGAGACAAACCGCGCGGCCAGCCCGAGGTTGCGCAACAACTGCACCAGCAGCCACGCCGAGTCGCGGCAGGAGCCGCAAGCGTGTTCGAGGGTGTGTTCCGGGGTTTGCACGCCCGGCTCCATGCGGATCAGGTAGCGGATGTCTTCGCTGAGACGCTGATTGAGCATCACCAGGAAATCCACCGCGGGCAGCGGGGTGCGATCGATGCTGTCCAGATAGGCTTTGAAGGCCGGGGTCAGCGGCAAGGTTTCGAGGTACGGCGCCAGCTCCTTGCGCTCATCGGCGGCGTAGGCGAAGGGGATTTTCTCGGCGTAGGGCTCGAGGAAGAAGTCGAACGGATTGAACACGGCCATCTCGGCCACCAGATCGACTTCGATGCGCAACTCATCGGTTTTCTCGGGAAATACCAGACGCGCAAGGTAGTTGCCCTGGGGATCCTGCTGCCAGTTGATGAAATGCTGCTCGGGCGAGACTTTCAGCGCATACGACAGTATCCGCGTGCGGCTGTGGGCAGCCGGGCGCAGGCGAACGATCTGCGGGCCGAGTTCGACAGCGCGGTCGTAGCGGTAATGCGTGACGTGATGCAATGCGACATGAATCGACACGGCGTGCCTCCTGCGAGCCTAAGCGTATTCGAAAGCGCGCAAAACTTATGCCATGCAGGGGCTTGGGCGCTTTCCCGGAATGCTCAGGGCAGTACAGCACCAAAATCGGGCGATGCGGGGAAATGGATTGAGGAAGTTGCGCCTAAATGTGGCGAAGATCAAAAGATCGAGCCTTCGGCAGCGCCTACTGGGAAACGCACGACCTAATGTAGGAGCTGCCGAAGGCTGCGATCTTTTTGACCCCAAAAAAAACGCCAACCCGAAGGTTGGCGTTCTGTTGAACCAAAAAGCGACTTAGCGCGGTACCACTGGCTTGCGAGCCGGCTTCGGCCCTTTGCCTTTCGCGGCTTCCTTGCGCTCCTTGGCCGCCTGCTGGTTGCGGGCAAATGCCGCCGCCTTGGCCTGTTCACGCTTGTCCCATGGGTTGCCACCGTCACTGGCACGCGGTGGCAAGCCGTTGTGCTGGGTGAGAATCTTGGTGGTCTTCTCTTTGCCCTCTTTCGCGACCTTGTGGCTGCCGGCTGGCGTCGAATTCTTGCGACGGGCGCTCTGGTAGCTGTCGGTGGCCGGCTGGTGCAGCGGGATCAACTGGTTCTTGCCCGGCCCGATCAGGTCGGCGCGGCCCATGCGGATCAGCGCTTCACGCAGCATCGGCCAGCCTTTCGGGTCGTGATAACGCAGGAACGCCTTGTGCAGACGACGCTGCTCCTCGCTCTTGACGATGGTCACACCGTCGCTCTTGTAGGTGACCTTGCGCAGCGGGTTCTTGCCCGAGTGGTACATCGCGGTGGCGGTGGCCATCGGCGACGGGTAGAACGCCTGCACCTGGTCGGCACGGAACCCGTTGCCTTTGAGCCACAGCGCCAGGTTCATCATGTCTTCATCGGTGGTGCCCGGGTGCGCGGCGATGAAGTACGGAATCAGATACTGCTCTTTGCCGGCTTCCTTGGTGTACTTCTCGAACATGCGCTTGAAGCGGTCGTAAGTACCGATACCCGGTTTCATCATCTGGTTGAGCGGACCTTCCTCGGTGTGTTCCGGGGCGATCTTCAGGTACCCGCCGACGTGGTGGGTCACCAGCTCTTTGACGTACTCCGGCGACTCGACCGCAAGGTCATAACGCAGGCCGGAGGCGATCAGGATCTTCTTCACACCCGGCAAGGCACGGGCGCTGCGATACAGCTGAATCAGCGACGAATGGTCGGTGTTCAGGTTCGGGCAGATGCCCGGGAACACGCAGGACGGCTTGCGGCACGCGGATTCGATTTCCGGGCTCTTGCAGGCGATGCGGTACATGTTCGCGGTCGGGCCGCCGAGGTCGGAAATGACGCCGGTGAAGCCTGGAACCTTGTCGCGGATCTCTTCGATTTCGCGAATGATCGACTCTTCGGAACGGTTCTGGATGATCCGGCCTTCGTGCTCGGTGATCGAGCAGAAGGTGCAGCCGCCGAAGCAGCCACGCATGATGTTCACCGAGAAACGGATCATGTCGTAGGCCGGGATCTTCTCCTTGCCGTACGCCGGGTGCGGAACCCGTGCGTAAGGCATGCCGAACACGTAGTCCATTTCTTCAGTGGTCATCGGAATCGGCGGCGGGTTGAACCAGACGTCGATCTCGCCATGCTTCTGCACCAGCGCACGGGCGTTGCCCGGGTTGGTTTCCAGGTGCAGCACGCGGTTGGCGTGGGCGTACAAGACCGGGTCGTTACGCACCTTTTCCATCGACGGCAGGCGGATCACGGTCTTGTCGCGGGTCATGCGCGGGCTGGCCAGGATCTGTACGACCTTGGCTTCCTCGGGATCATCCACCGGGCCCTTTTCTTGCTCGATGGCGCAGGCCTGGGTGTCCTGGGTGTTCACGTACGGGTTGATGATCTTGTCGATCTTGCCCGGACGATCGATACGCGTGGAGTCGACTTCGTACCAGCCTTGCGGCGTGTCACGGCGGATGAACGCGGTGCCGCGCACGTCGGTGATGTCTTCGATCTTGTGACCGTAAGACAGACGCTGGGCCACTTCGACAATGGCGCGCTCGGCGTTGCCGTACAGCAGAATGTCAGCGCTGGCGTCGATCAGGATCGAGTTGCGCACGCGATCCTGCCAGTAGTCGTAGTGAGCGATGCGACGCAGCGAGGCTTCGATGCCGCCGAGTACGATCGGCACGTGCTTGTAGGCTTCCTTGCAGCGCTGGCTGTAGACCAGGCTCGCGCGATCCGGACGTTTGCCGGCCATGCCACCCGGGGTGTAGGCGTCGTCGGAACGGATTTTCTTGTCCGCGGTGTAGCGGTTGATCATCGAGTCCATGTTGCCGGCCGCGACGCCGAAGAACAGGTTCGGCTCGCCGAGCTTCATGAAGTCGTCTTTGGACTGCCAGTTCGGCTGGGCAATGATCCCGACGCGAAAGCCCTGGGACTCCAGCAGCCGGCCGATGATCGCCATGCCGAACGACGGGTGATCGACGTAGGCATCACCGGTGACGATGATGATGTCGCAGGAATCCCAGCCGAGCTGATCCATCTCCTCCCTGCTCATCGGCAGGAATGGCGCTGGCCCGAAACATTCGGCCCAGTACTTTGGATAGTCAAATAACGGCTTGGCTGCTTGCATGTCGATAACCGGTGTTGGCTTTCATTGAATTTCGCGGGCGCGGAATATAGCACAAATTTTGACCAATTCCGACGGTTGTGGTCGGAAATTGCCAGCGCCCTACTGTGGCGAGGGGACTTGTCGAATCGTCGCACCGTCCCGCTCGGCCGCGAAGCAGTCGTAAATACTGAAGATGCGGTTTAGCAGAATGAGCATTGGGGCCGCTTCGCTGCCCAACGGGGGCAAGCCCCCTCGCCACAAAAGCTCTCTAGCCACAGGGCTTCGCGTTATTCGTCGTCGTCGAAGTTGTAACTGCCCGGCGCCAGGTTTTCGAATCGCGTGTATTTACCGATAAACGCCAAGCGGATAAAGCCGATCGGGCCGTTCCGCTGCTTGCCGATGATGATTTCGGCAATGCCCTTGTGCTCGGTTTCCGGGTGATACACCTCGTCCCGGTACACGAACATGATGACGTCGGCGTCCTGCTCGATCGCTCCGGATTCCCGCAAGTCGGGTTCAGCGGTATCTATGGGGAGGGATTGAACAAGAAAAGATGAATCACCGGAGAGTTGCATTCCTTGACCTAAAGGATCCCTGTCACCAGGACAGGGTCCGTTAGGCGATTTCTTTAATTAAAGTAGACTATCGATCCGCGCTGATCGTATGGATCGCCTCCATCGGCAGCCCATCCTTCAAAGGTCGATCGAGGAAACTGAGAGGGCGTGTATTTGTGGCCGAACATCAGGTATACAGCCTCGTTGGGCCCAACATCAACACTGACCTTCTCAAGCACCGTCTTGCCAGGACCCAAAAGAGTCACCGTGACAGTTTCACCAACCGAGGACAAGGTACTTACCCTCACTCCGACCGTCCGGTTTTTGAATTCCTCATAAGAAAATGGCCTCCCACCTACACCACCTACGTGATCTACCGGTGATTTTCCCGGTTCGACAGTACATATGTTCAAGGCATACTGCTTTCTATCCGACGCCGATTGAGTATCCGAAATAGTCATGGTGCAAGCTCCTTGCTGTTGAGGAGGAGCCATTTAAACGCACACCAAAAAACCCGCCTACTGTCAAAGTTGACAGGTATGGGAGGATTCCCGACTAACGGTGGAAGCCGCCAGGGCACAAGGCATACGCGGCTGAGACACCTGTCAATTGCCTGACTCCGTGGGCAGGAAGATGCTGTGGCGTAATGCCATGCATCTTACAAGCACACAAGGTGCTTCGCTGAGTTCGAATTACTCGTCGTCGTCGAAGTTGTAACTGCCCGGTGCCAGGTTTTCGAATCGCGTGTATTTACCGATAAACGCCAAGCGGATAAAGCCGATCGGGCCGTTCCGCTGCTTGCCGATGATGATTTCGGCAATGCCCTTGTGCTCGGTTTCCGGGTGATACACCTCGTCCCGGTACACGAACATGATGACGTCGGCGTCCTGCTCGATCGCTCCGGATTCCCGCAAGTCGGAGTTCACCGGGCGCTTGTTGGGACGTTGCTCCAGGGAACGGTTGAGCTGCGACAGCGCCACCACCGGGCAGTTGAATTCCTTGGCCAGGGCTTTGAGGGATCGCGAGATCTCGGAAATCTCGTTGGTCCGGTTGTCACCGCTGGAGCCCGGGATCTGCATCAACTGCAGGTAGTCGATCATGATCAGGCCGACATCGCCGTGCTCGCGCACCAGTCGCCGGGTCCGCGCGCGCATTTCCGACGGGCTGATACCGGCGGTGTCATCGATGAACAACTTGCGGTCGTTGAGCAGGTTGACCGCCGAGGTCAGGCGCGGCCAGTCGTCGTCCTCCAGTTGGCCGGAACGCACCTTGGTCTGGTCGATACGGCCCAGGGACGAGAGCATACGCATGATCAGCGATTCGCCTGGCATCTCGAGGGAGTACACCAGCACCGCCTTGTCGCTGCGCAGTACGGCGTTTTCCACCAGGTTCATCGCGAAGGTGGTCTTACCCATCGACGGACGACCGGCGACGATGATCAGGTCGGACGGCTGCAGGCCGCTGGTTTTCTCGTCGAGGTCGGTGTAGCCGGTGGACAGGCCGGTGATTGCGTCGGCGGTGTTGAACAGGGTGTCGATGCGATCGATGGCCTTGGTCAACAGTTCGTTGACCCCTACAGGGCCGCCGGTTTTGGGCCGCGCTTCGGCGATCTGGAAGATCTGCCGTTCGGCTTCATCGAGGATCTCTTCGGCGGTGCGGCCTTCAGGGTTGAAGGCGGCGTCGGCGATTTCGGTGCTGATGCCGATCAACTGGCGCAACGTCGCACGCTGGCGAACGATCTGCGCATAGGCCTTGATGTTGGCGACCGATGGCGTGTTTTTCGCCAGTTCGCCCAGGTAACCGAGGCCGCCGACCTGGGACGTCTGACCTTCCTTGTCCAATTGCTCGGCAAGGGTCACGACGTCGATCGGCATGTTCTGATCGGCCAGTTTGGCGATCGCACGGAAGATCAAACGGTGGTCATGCCGGTAGAAATCGCCGTCGGAGACTTGATCGAGCACGCGTTCCCAGGCGTTGTTGTCCAGCATCAGACCACCGAGTACGGCCTGTTCGGCCTCGATGGAATGCGGCGGCACTTTCAGCGCGGCGGTTTGCAGGTCGTATTGCTCGGGAGCGGAGATTTCGTTCATGGCCACTTGGAGTCAGGTTTGAAAACGGGAGTACCAGAAAGACAAAGGGCACGACCTGTAAACAGGATCGTGCCCGATGTTACCGGCAAGCACCCGAGGGTGCCAGCCGACAAGTGTTGCTTAAGCTGCTACCACGACAACGCGTACGGTGGCTTCAACTTCGGCGTGCAGGTGCACAGCCACGTCGAATTCACCCACGTTGCGGATGGTGCCGTTCGGCAGACGAACTTCGCTCTTCTGCACTTCAACGCCGGAAGCGGTCAGTGCATCAGCGATGTCGTGAGTACCGATCGAACCGAACAGCTTGCCTTCGTCGCCAGCGGTGGCAGTGATGGTCACTTCCAGCTCGGCCAGTTGGGCAGCACGGCTTTCAGCCGATGCTTTACGGTCTGCGGCGGCTTTTTCCAGCTCAGCGCGACGCTCTTCGAACGCAGCCAGGTTGGCAGCGGTCGCAGCGGTAGCTTTGCCGAAAGGCAGCAGGTAGTTACGGCCGTAACCGGCCTTAACGTTTACTTTGTCGCCCAGGTTGCCCAGGTTGGCGATTTTTTCCAGAAGGATCAGTTGCATGTGGAAATCCTCTTAACTTTTAACCTTCACCGTTCGCGTTATCGGTGTCTTTCGACACGTGACGACCGCGAAAATCAATCAGGCTGTCGACAATGGCCAGAACCACGAGCAACGGATAGATCAGCTGCATGAACAGCAGCAGCGTGACGTACAACCCCACCAGCCAGAAACCGGCCAGTCGCTTCTGCCCGACCAGCCCGTGAATCAGGGCCAGTCCGGCGAACACCAGCGGTACGCTGCACAACGGCGTCAACATGGCCATCTGTGCACCGAGATTCGGGCCCAGAAGCATCAACGCCAGCAGCAACATCGCCGGCCCCAGCGGTATCCGGATGGCGCGAAACTCGCGACCAAAACCACCCGGGTTGTACAACAACGCCTGCCAATGCCGCCCGACAATCAGGCTCAGCACGCTGACGATCTGCAACAATGCCGCAATCAGTCCGGTCAGGACTGGTGCAATCAGGGACGCGAACCGCGCTTGCTCATCGACCGACAATTGCTTGTAGGTATCACCAAGAAGCGCCGGCATGACCTTTATCAAGGCCTGCGCGAGCATCTCGATCTGGGCCGCAAACGCCGCCCCGAGCACCACTGAAAACACCACTCCAATCACTACGCTGACCAGCAGCGTGCGAACCCAGGACTCGCTTGCGCGCAAAACCAACGCAAGCCCCGAAGACCCCAGCAGCACCAGAAGTGCCCGTGGGTCATCGGCATACAGCCACCAGATCAACGCTGGCAGCAGCCCCAGAGACAGAACACCCAGGGCGTCCGTCAGTCCGCGCCGCAGAAGCACCAGGCTCCCGGCGGCAGCACCCAACCAATACAACAACGGCAATGTTGCACATCCGGCCACCACGAGAGTGGCCTGCATACGGCCTCGCATGATGAACTCAGCTAAGGCACGCATGCATTCAATCCTTTGCTACTTGTCGACTGCCCGGTCTCAGCGGCCGTGGCTGTCGGTGTAGGCCAGCAGGGCCAGGAAGCGGGCGCGCTTGATAGCGGTGGCCAGCTGACGCTGATAACGAGCTTTGGTACCGGTGATGCGGCTTGGAACGATTTTGCCGGTCTCGGATACGTAGGCTTTCAGAGTGTTGAGATCTTTGTAATCGATCTCTTTCACGTCTTCAGCGGTGAAGCGGCAGAATTTACGACGACGGAAGAAACGTGCCATTTGATAGGCTCCTTAAAAGGTCCGTGGATTACTCGTCAGCGTTATCGCTGTTGTCGCTGTCATCACCCTCAACGCCATCAGCGTCGGAGTGCTCAGGACGGTCGCGACGCTCACGGCGCTCACTGCGGTTTTCTTCAGCCTTGAGCATCTCGGACTGGCCGGTAACGGCTTCGTCGCGACGGATGACCAGGTTACGGATCACTGCATCGTTGTAGCGGAAGTTGTCTTCCAGCTCGGCCAGGGCCTTGCCAGTGCACTCAACGTTCAGCATCACGTAGTGAGCCTTGTGAACATTGTTGATTGCGTAGGCCAGTTGACGACGGCCCCAGTCTTCCAGACGGTGGATTTTGCCGCCGTCTTCTTCGATCAGCTTGGTGTAACGCTCAACCATGCCGCCGACTTGCTCGCTCTGGTCAGGGTGGACCAGAAAGATGATTTCGTAATGACGCATGAATGCTCCTTACGGGTTGTAGCCTGCCGCTCAAAAACGGTCAGACAAGGAGTGAATGACACTTATGGACTTGCTGGCGCGGGGCACATGCGTGCCTGCCGTCACAGCAAGGGGCGCAATTGTAGAGAAGGGACTGCAGAGGTGCAAGGCAATTGGTGATTATTTGAACAATCACCGGGAGACACCTGTAGGAGCTGCCGAAGGCTGCGATCTTTTGACTTTGATTTTTCAAAACAAGATCAAAAGATCGCAGCCTCGTTTTACTCGGCAGCTCCTACAAGCCACACAGAGAGGTTTACTTCTTGACTGCAGCCTTGGCCTTGGCGCCGCGCTGACGCTGCGCTTCGAACAGGCACACGCCAGTCGCCACGGACACGTTGAGGCTGCTGACGCTACCGGCCATCGGCAGGTTCACCAGATAGTCGCAATGCTCGCGAGTCAGGCGACGCATGCCTTTGCCTTCGGCGCCCATGATCAGGATGGTCGGGCCGGTCAGGTCCTGGTCATAAATGCTGACCTCGGCCTCACCCGCCGTACCGACAACCCACAGACCGCGCTGCTGGAGCTTTTCCAGGGTGCGCGCCAGGTTGGTCACCGCCACCAGCGGAATCACTTCCGCCGCGCCGCACGCCACTTTACGCACCACCGGCGTCAGGGTCGCCGACTTGTCCTTGGGCACAATCACTGCCAGCGCGCCGGCAGCATCCGCCGAGCGCAGGCAGGCGCCGAGGTTGTGCGGGTCGGTCACACCGTCCAGCACCAGCAATAGCGGCGCGCCTTCGGTGCGATCGAGCAACTCGTCGAGCATCGCCTCACCCCAGACCTGGCTCGGACTGACGTCGGCGACCACACCCTGGTGCACACCTTCAACCCAGGCATCCATTTCGCGGCGCTCGGCCTGACCGACCTGCACACGATTTTCGTTGGCCAGTTCGATCAGGGTCTGCACGCGCGGATCGTTGCGGCTTTCGGCCAGCCAGATCTGCTTGACGCGTTTAGGGTGGTGACGCAGCAACGCTTCTACCGCGTGAACGCCGTAGATTTTTTCCAACTGACTCATGACTTCGCCTTCGGTTTACGTGCCCCGCCACTTTTGGCTGGAGCAGAACCCGCTTTCGGCGGGCCTTTACGGTGTTTGCTCGGTTTGGCTGGCTTGCCGCCGGTCGCCTTGTCAGGCGCCGACCGTCCGGTCTTTCCCCCAGACGCCGCTTTACCACCGCTTTTGGCTTCGGCCAGCAAGGCCTTCTTCAATTCACGGCTTTTGCGCAGCTCGGCGTTTTTCGCCACGGCATCGCTCGGGCGATAGGCTTCGGCCGCTTTTTCCTTGGCGGGACGACGGCTGGCGGTTTTCGCCGGGGCCTTGTCTTCCACGGCCTTGGCCGCAGGCGCTGTGGTTTCGGCGCCACGTTTCTTGCGGCCGATCGGTGCGCTGATGGTTTTTTCCGCCATCTCGAAGTCGATCTTGCGCTCGTCGAGGTCGACGCGCATGACCCGCACTTCAACGGTATCGCCAAGACGGAAGCTGCGACCGGTGCGCTCGCCCGCCAGGCGGTGATGCACAGGATCGAAGTGGTAGTAGTCGCCCGGCAGCGCGGTGACGTGTACCAGACCTTCGACGTAAATATCGGTCAGCTCGACGAACAGACCAAAACCGGTCACGGCGGTGATCACGCCCGGGAACGATTCGCCCACGCGGTCCTTCATGAACTCGCACTTGAGCCAGTTCACCACGTCGCGGGTCGCTTCGTCGGCGCGACGTTCGCTCATCGAGCACTGCTCGCCGAGTTGCTCCAGCGCCGCTTCGTCGTACGGATAGATGCGCGCCTTCGGAATGGTCATCGCACCGGCACGACGAACGTGCGGGGTGTCCTGTTTCGAATGGATCACGCTGCGGATGGCGCGGTGCGTGAGCAGGTCCGGGTAACGACGGATCGGCGAGGTGAAGTGGGTATAGGCTTCGTAGTTCAGGCCGAAGTGGCCTTCGTTCTGGGCGCTGTACACCGCCTGGCTCAGGGAGCGCAGCATCACGGTCTGGATCAAGTGGAAGTCCGGACGGTCCTTGATGCTCGCCAACAGGGCCTGATAGTCCTTCGGCGACGGGCCATCCTTGCCTTTGTGCAGGGACAGGCCGAGCTCGCCAAGGAAAGCGCGCAGTTTTTCCAGACGCTCCGGTGGCGGGCCGTCGTGGACGCGGTACAGCGCAGGGATCTCGTGCTTCTTGAGGAATTCGGCAGTGGCCACGTTGGCCGCCAGCATGCATTCCTCGATCAGCTTGTGCGCATCATTACGGGTGGTCGGGCGGATTTCGGCAATCTTGCGCTCGGAACCGAAGATGATCCGGGTTTCCTGAGTTTCGAAATCGATCGCGCCACGCACGTGACGGGCCGCCAGCAACACTTTGTACAGTGCATAAAGCTGCTTGAGGTGCGGCACCACGTCGGTGTATTCGCCGCGAAGCTTACGGGCTTCAGTGGCTTTCGGGGTTTCCAGCATCGCGCTGACCTTGTTGTAGGTCAGACGCGCGTGGGAGTGAATCACCGCCTCATAGAAGCAGTAGTCGGTCATTTCGCCGGTCTTGGAGATGGTCATCTCGCAAACCATGGCCAGACGATCAACGTGCGGGTTCAGCGAGCACAGGCCGTTGGACAGCTGCTCAGGCAGCATCGGCACCACGCGCTCAGGGAAGTACACCGAGTTGCCGCGCACCTGGGCTTCGTTGTCCAGCGCCGAACCGATTTTCACATAGCTGGAGACGTCGGCAATCGCCACGTACAACTTCCAGCCGCCGGAGAACAGGCGCAGCTTGCCCGGTTTGGCTTCGCAATAAACCGCATCGTCGAAGTCGCGAGCGTCTTCGCCGTCGATGGTGACGAACGGCAGATGGCGCAGGTCGATGCGTTTCTCTTTGTCTTTCTCTTCGACTTCAGGCTTGAGCTTGGCGGCTTCTTTGAGCACCGCCTCAGGCCAGACGTGCGGGATATCGTAGGTGCGCAGAGCAACGTCGATCTCCATGCCCGGCGCCATGTAGTTGCCGACGACTTCGATCACATCGCCTTGCGGCTGGAAGCGCGGGGTCGGCCAGTGGGTGATTTTCACCTCGACGAACTGACCGATCTGGGCATTGGCGTTGCGACCCGGAGTAACCAGCACTTCCTGCTGGATCTTCGGGTTGTCGGCCACGACGAAACCGATACCGCCCTCTTCGAAGTAACGACCGACGATGCTCTCGTGAGCACGGGACACCACCTCAACGATCACGCCTTCGCGGCGACCGCGACGGTCGAGACCGGAAACGCGGGCCAGGGCACGGTCACCGTCGAACACCAGACGCATTTGCGCCGGACTCATGAACAGGTCATCGCTGCCATCGTCCGGCACCAGGAAGCCGAAACCGTCACGGTGACCGCTGATGCGGCCGAGGATCAGGTCGAGCTTGTCCACCGGCGCATAGGTGCCACGGCGGGTATAGATCAATTGAGCGTCGCGCTCCATGGCGCGCAGGCGGCGGCGCAGGGCTTCGATCTGGTCTTCTGTGGTCAGACCAAACTCTTCGACCAGTTGCTCGCGGGCAGCGGGCGAACCCCGATCAGCAAGGTGCTGAAGGATCAGTTCGCGGCTGGGAATAGGGTTATCATATTTTTCCGCTTCACGAGCGGCCTCGGGATCGAGGGACTGCCAATCGGCCATTAGAGAGTTTTCACCTTGTCTATATGCGGGTTAGTTTGGCATAGGCGCCATCAAACGGGAAATTTCCCACTCTATAAGGCTCTTCTAAAGCCTTGTATCGACGCCTGAAAGCCCTTTTGAACACCGTCGGTAAAAAAAATCATTTTTTTTGCTGGCAGGGGTTTACAGTTAAAAAGGCGCTCCGTATAGTGCGCGCCATCGACGACGTACATACGTTGACGAGATGCCCAGGTGGTGAAATTGGTAGACACGCCAGCTTCAGGTGCTGGTGACCTTACGGTCGTGGAAGTTCGAGTCTTCTCCTGGGCACCAATTTCGAGTTTGAGACTAGATCAGTTTCAAGACTCACACAAAAACCCGCGAAAGCGGGTTTTTTGCATTCTAAGGAACGGATTTGTTAAAACCGATTAATTAAAATTAAATCAGGGGTTTACAGATCAAAAAGCGCTCCGTATAGTGCGCCACATCAACAGCGGCAACGCTCGCGATGAATGCCCAGATGGTGAAATTGGTAGACACGCCAGCTTCAGGTGCTGGTGACCTTACGGTCGTGGAAGTTCGAGTCTTCTTCTGGGCACCAATTCAAATTCAAGGTGATGACCTTGAGTTTCCCAAAAACCCGCGAAAGCGGGTTTTTGCGTTTCTGGCATTTGAAAACCAAACACTCCCCTGTAGGAGCTGCCGAAGGCTGCGATCTTTTGCTTCTTAAAAAAGCCAAATCAAAAGATCGCAGCCTTCGGCAGCTCCTACAAGGGCAGCGCAATCCGTCGTATCAGAGCAGGCGGCGTCCTGCAAGGCGCACTTGAGAAACAATATCGTTTATCATTGTTGCAAGTTTTTGCAATGCGACAGTGAGGAACCCTGCGAATGACGTTTCGAAATACCCTGCGCCGAGGCTTGACCTTCACCCTGCTCGGCCTGGCACTCGCCACTCCCCTCACCCAGGCAGCCGACGCGGTTTCCCTGACGCTCTACAACGGTCAACACAAGGAAGTCGGCGATGCGATCGCCAAAGCCTTCGAGGCCAAGACCGGCATTCACGTCAATGTGCGCAAGGGCAGCAGCAACCAACTTGCAAGCCAGGTCATCGAAGAAGGCGGCCGCTCCCCCGCCGATGTGATCTACACCGAAGAATCCCCGCCGCTGAACAATCTTGGCGAACAAGGCCTGCTGGCCAAGACCGATGACGCCACGCTGGCCGTATTGCCGAAAGAGTATGTCGCCGGCAACGGCACCTGGATCGGCGTCACCGCACGAGTTCGCGTGGTTGCCTACAACCCGAAGCTAATCGATGAAAAGGATCTGCCGCAATCGGTACTCGGCTTCTCCGATCCGAAATGGCAAGGCAAGGTCGGCTTCGTGCCAACCAGCGGCGCCTTTCAGGAACAAGCCGTGGCCATCATCAAAGTGCACGGACGCGACGCCGCCGAAGAATGGCTGACCGGTCTGCGCGCCTTCGGCAAGACCTACAGCAACAACATGGTCGCACTCAAAGCCGTGGAAAACGGTGAAGTCGCCACTGCCCTGGTGAACAACTACTACTGGTTCGCCCTGCAACGCGAGAAAGGCCAACTCGACTCGAAACTGCACTATTTCACCGACGGCGACGTCGGCGGGCTGATCACCGTGTCCAGCGCTGCAGTATTGAAGTCCAGCAAACACCCGAAAGAAGCCCAGCAGCTCCTTGCCTATATGGCCAGTGAGGAAGGCCAGCGCGTGATCACTCAGACCACCGCCGAATACCCGCTGCACAAGGGTATGGAATCGGATCGCGGTCTCAAGCCATTCAGCGAACTGCAAGCGCCGAATGTCACCCCGGCCGACCTGGGCAACGCCGAAGAAGCCCTGGAACTGGAACGTGAAGTTGGCCTGAACTGATGGCCGCATCGTTATCCGCCCCCGCCGCGCGCGGGGGTTACGTGCCACGGCGCAAGCGGCCGTCGGTCTGGCTGGTGCTACCGGTATTGCTGCTGGTGCTGCTGAGCCTGTTGCCGCTGGCCTACGTCGGCCTGAAAGCCTGGCAGGCCGGCTGGGCCGAGGCACTGCATTTGCTGTGGCGCCCGTATGTGTTCGGCTTGTTGCGCAACACATTGGCGCTGATGGTGGGCGTGACGCTCACCTGCGGCGTGATCGGCCTGTCGCTGGCCTGGCTGCTGGAGCGCAGCAATCTGCCGGGACGGCGCCTGTGGGGCGTGATTCTGTGCCTGCCGTTCGCCGTGCCGGCGTTTGTCAGCAGCTTCACCTGGGTCTCGTTGAGTGCACAGTTCGAAGGCCTCGGCGGAGCGATTCTGGTGATGAGCCTGTCGAAATACCCGCTGATCTTTCTGCCGGTCGCAGCGACCCTGCGCAACCTCGACCCCTCCCTCGAAGAGTCCGCCCGCACCTTGGGGCAGAACCGCTGGGGCGTGTTTTTCCGCGTCACCCTGCCGCTGCTCTGGCCGTCCCTGCTGGCCGGCTCGCTGCTGATTGCCCTGCACATGCTGGTGGAATTCGGCGCGCTGTCGATCATCGGCCTGCAAACCTTCACCACAGCGATCTATCAACAATTCGAACTGGAGTTCAGCAACGCCAACGCGGCAATGCTTTCGGCGGTATTGCTTGCGCTGTGTCTGGCCCTGCTGTGGCTGGAGCTGCGCGTACGCGGCAAGGGCCGACATGTGCGTACCGGTCAGGGCGCGGCGCGTCAGGCCGAACAAGTCCGTCTCGGGCCATGGGCCGTGGTTGGCCAGTTGTATTGCCTGCTGCTGGCGATCGTCGGCAGCGGGATTCCGCTGGGCATGCTCGCGTATTGGCTGGCGGTCGGTTCGTCAGCAGCGTTCCCGGTCGCCGCGATCACTGAAGCCCTGCTGTCGTCGCTGGCCTTGTCACTGGGCGGCGCGGCGTTGTGCCTGCTGCTGGCGGTGCCGGTCGGGTTGCTGGTGGTCCGTTACAAGGGCCAACTGGCGATCTGGGCCGAGCGTCTGCCGTATCTGTTGCACGCGCTGCCGGGGCTGGTGATTGCGTTGACGCTGGTGTATTTCGCCCTGCATTACGTGCCGGCGCTGTACCAGACTTCGGCATTGCTGCTGATTGCCTACGCGTTGCTGTTTTTGCCACTGGCGCAGGCGCCGATTCGCACGGCACTGAACAAGGCGGCACCGCAACTGGAAGAAGCCGCACGTACGCTGGGCGCGTCGTCGTTCACGGCGTTTTGCCGGGTAACCCTGCCGATCATCTTTCCGGCCTTGGGTGCGGCGTTTGCCCTGGTGTTTCTGGATGCGATGAAGGAGCTGACGGCGACGCTGTTGCTGAGTCCGACCGGGCTCAACACCTTGGCGACCGAGGTTTGGGCGCATACGGCGAATGTCGAGTTCGCGGCGGCGGCGCCTTATGCGGCGTTGCTAATCGTGGTGTCGGGGTTGCCGGTGTATCTGCTGACGACACGGATGTATCTGAGCCGCTGAAAGATTGCAGCCTGCGGCAGCGCCTACAGGGGAATTTGCGTTTCCTGTAGGCGCTGCCGCAGGCTGCGATCTTTTGATCTTAGGCCCTGAACTGCCCCAGGCTCGCCTTCAACTGCGCCGCCAAGCCATCCAGCACCTTGCCACTCGCCGTGGTTTCCACCACCGCCTGAGCCGCTTTCTCGGCCTGGGCATGGATCGTCTCGACCCGCCCGCGCACCGCTTGCGCGCCCTGCGCCTGATGCGCCGCTGCCTGCGTGGCCAGGCCGATCGCCGCGTGCACCTGCTCGACTGACGCCTGTACCGATTGCTGCAACCGCGCACTGTCGCGCAACACCAGCAAACCTTCGCTGGCCTGACGCCCGGCCTGACCGATCGCTTCTACCGCTTCACGCGCGCCCTGCTGCAACGCGACGATGTGCGCCTGAATATCGCCGGTAGAGCTTTGTGTCTTGCTCGCCAAGGCGCGCACTTCGTCTGCCACTACTGCGAAACCACGCCCGGTCTCGCCGGCCCGTGCCGCTTCAATGGCCGCATTGAGCGCCAACAGGTTGGTCTGCTCGGCGATGCCGTGGATCACCGTCAGCACCACTTCAATCTGTTCGCTCTGCTGCGCCAGTCGCTCAATGACTTTTGCCCCCGTGTCGACCTGCCCGGCCAGCGCTTCGATCAGGCTGCCGACCTTGGCTGAAGTGCGGGTGTTTTCGTCGGTGGCCTGGCGGATGTCCACCACCTGCTTCAACGCCGCTTGCATCGCGTGGCTTTCCGATTGCGCCTCGTCGGCCATTTGCGACAACGCGCGCAGGCTCTCAGCCACCTCATCGCGCTGCATCCCCGCCGCCGCGTCGGCGCCGGCATTGCGCAGGGTCATGGCGCCGATTTCCACGCCGGTACGCTGGGCCACGTCACCCGCCTCGCGCACGATCGGCTGCAACTTATCCACAAAGCGATTGACCGCCGACGCCATGTCGCCGATCTCGTCCTTGCTGTTGATCTGCACGCGCTTGGTCAGATCGCCCTCGCCCGCCGCCAGATCGTCCATCGCCGCGTTGAGCATCTTCAGACGATTGACCACCCGATGCCCCAGCACCACCGCCAGCAACAGCAGCACGCCGCAGCCGACCAGCGCCAGGCCCATGCCGATGCGCCAGCGTAATGTCGCAGCGGCGTCCTGCACGGTGCTGCTGGTGTTGGCTTTCATCTCGGCCGCGGTGGTTTGCGCCGACTGCAGGCGCGCCTGCATCGCTGCGGCGCTGTCAGCGGCGGCGCCCTTGAGGCTGTCGCCCACCAGTTGATCGCTGCTGGCGATCAGCGCCGAGAAGCGCTGGTCGAGCGCGGCCAGATCGGTTTCCACCGAGGCCGTCGAAACGCCCATCAGCACTTTGCCGATTTCCACGCCATTGGGGTTGATCGAGGCTTCGAGGTAGTAGACCGACGGATCGTTTTTCGCCGCGTCCAGCACCTTGTCCAGTGCCCGTTCGCCTTGGCCTTTTTCCAGCAGAGCCTTGTTGATCGGGTTTTCGCGGTTGAGGTAGCGGGTCAGGTGCTGCCCGGTGGCGTCGTCGTAGACCACGAACAACACATTGGGATTGCGCTGGGCGCGCCGGGCGAACTCGGACAGGGTCGGCACGTCGCTGTCCCACATGGCGCGAGGCGCGACCGAGGCCAGCAACTGGGCCATGTCATTGGCCGAGTCCTTCAGGTCTTTTTCCAAAGTCGTACGCAGCTGTGCCTGCTCGTCCTTCAGACGCGCGGACAAGCCGGCGGTCAAACGCTGGCGGGTACTTGAGGACAGATTATCGAGACTCGACGTGACTTCACGCCCGGCCTGTTCCAGCTCGCCCGAGAGCTTCTGGCTGTCGGCGCCCAGGCGAACGCCGAGGTCGGCCTCCAGCGCCGTGACCGTGCTTCGTGTCAGGGCGACCGCCACGAGCACTTGCACCAAAAGGGCGATACCAAGGGTAACGAACACGGGCCGCAACAAACGGCTTTGTAACAGTGAGAGAACGGCCGACACTGTGAATCCCTCTACTTCTGACGCCATTAATTTGATGGCACTCTTGTAGACAGATTTACAGCAAAGGTCATGCCGTCCAACCGGCATAAACGACAAAGGCCCCGATTAAGGGGCCTTTGTTTTTTACATCAACGACTTATCAAGCGAACGGATGACGCAGAACGATGGTTTCGTTGCGATCCGGACCCGTCGAAATAATGTCGATCGGCGCGCCGATCAACGCTTCAACGCGTTTGATGTAGGCACGAGCGTTAGCCGGCAGCTCTTCCAGGGTCTTGGCGCCCACGGTCGATTCGGTCCAGCCCGGCACTTCTTCGTACACAGGCTGCAGGCCTACGTAGCTGTCAGCGTCGGTCGGAGCAACGGCGTTGCCTTGTGCATCTTTGTAGCCGGTGCAGATGTTGATGGTTTCCAGACCGTCGAGTACGTCCAGCTTGGTCAGGCAGATACCCGAAATGCTGTTCACATCGATAGCGCGACGCAGGATAACGGCATCGAACCAGCCGCAACGACGGGCACGGCCGGTGGTAGCGCCGAACTCGTGACCTTGCTTGGCCAGGTGCGCACCGACTTCGTCAAACAGCTCAGTCGGGAACGGGCCCGAACCGACGCGAGTGGTGTAAGCCTTGGTGATGCCCAGGATGTAATCCAGGAACATCGGGCCAACGCCCGAACCGGTCGCCACGCCACCAGCGGTGGTGTTGGAGCTGGTCACGTACGGATAGGTACCGTGGTCGATGTCGAGCAACGAACCCTGGGCGCCTTCGAACATGATGTCTTTGCCGGCGCGGCGCAGGTCGTGCAGCTCGGCCGTCACGTCCAGCATCAGTGGCTTGAGCAGCTCAGCGTATTCCTTGCACTCGGCCAGAGTCTTTTCGAACTCGATGGCCGGCTCTTTGTAGTAACCCACCAGCATGAAGTTGTGGTAGTCCACCAGTTCACGCAGCTTGTCTTCGAAGCGCGGCATGTTGAGCAGGTCGCCAACGCGCAGGCCACGACGTGCAACCTTGTCTTCGTACGCCGGGCCGATGCCGCGACCGGTAGTACCGATCTTCAGCTCGCCACGGGCCTTTTCACGGGCCTGGTCCAGCGCCACGTGGAAGGACAGGATCAGCGGGCAGGACGGGCTGATACGCAGGCGCTCGCGCACCGGTACGCCTTTCTCTTCCAGCTTGGTGATCTCGCGCAGCAGGGCGTCAGGTGCAACCACCACGCCGTTGCCGATCAGGCACTGCACGCCTTCGCGCAGCACGCCCGACGGGATCAGGTGCAAGACGGTTTTTTCGCCGTCGATCACCAGGGTGTGGCCAGCGTTGTGGCCACCTTGGTAGCGCACTACGGCGGCAGCATGTTCGGTCAGCAGATCAACGATCTTGCCTTTGCCCTCATCACCCCATTGGGTGCCCAGGACTACGACATTCTTACCCATAACACTTGTCCTCATTCGCGCAAACTTGGTGCCGGCGTTGGCCGGCAGGAAAACTCAAGAAGCCAGTGGCGATACTTGCCAAAGCCCGTTCTGCTGAATCAATTGCCGGTCGCAGTCCGCATCACGGGCGGCGGCCAAAGGTTGTCCAGGCAGCGCCTGAACGACACGCTGACCCTCACTGCGCAACTGGCAAACCTGCTGCCAGAGTGCCGCATCCGTACTGTCAGGCATCCAGATACCGCCAGACGGTAGCTCGATCTCAGCACGCCCCAGGGTCACCAGGGTTTTCAAATCGGTAGAGAAGCCGGTCGCCGGACGGGCACGACCGAAGTCGGCACCGATGTCATCGTAACGACCACCCTGAGCGATGGACTGACCCACGCCTGGTACAAACACCGCGAACACCACACCGGTGTGGTAGTGATAGCCGCGCAGCTCGCCCAGATCGAAGTACAACGGCAGATCCGGGAAACGCACTGACAGACGCTCGGCGATCGCCAGCAAGTCTTCCAGCGCGGCCAGCACCGGCGCCGGTGCATTGGCCAAACGCTCACGGGCGGCGGCCAGCACTTCACGTCCGCCACACAGGTCGACCAGTGCCCGCAGCATGTCGGACAGATCGGCCGGCAGGCCTTCGGTCAAGGTAATGACCTCGTCGATGGCCTTGCGTTGCAACGCATCGAACAACTGCTGCTCGACTTCACCGGACAGACCGGCGGCACGCGCCAGACCACGATAGATGCCGACATGACCGAGATCCATGTGCACATCCGGCACATCGGCCAGTTGCAACATGGCCAGCATCAGGCTGATCACTTCAACGTCGCTGCTCGGGCTGGCATCGCCGTACAACTCGGCGCCCAACTGGATCGGGCTGCGCGAGGACGACAGTGCACGCGGCTGGGCATGCAGCACGCTGCCGGCGTAGCACAGACGGCTCGGGCCTTCGCGACGCAGGGTGTGCGCATCGATGCGCGCCACTTGCGGCGTGATGTCGGCACGGAACCCCATCTGCCGGCCCGACTGCGGGTCGATGACCTTGAAGGTCCGCAGATCCAGGTCCTGGCCCGCACCGGTCAGCAGGGATTCCAGGTACTCGATATGGGGAGTCACGACAAACTCGTAACCCCAGCTCTGGAACAGATCCAACACCTGACGACGCGCGACTTCAATGCGCGCCGCTTCCGGTGGCAGTACTTCTTCGATGCCATCTGGCAGCAGCCAGCGGTCTACCGTTGCCATTACGCCATTCCCCTTTGATCCGGGCGGCCTGCCTGCGGGCGAGCCTTGAGTGAAGCAGAAAATGACCGACCCGTTCAAAACGCACGCGCATGAACGACGCGGCGAAAGGCCTGTTACCGGCTTCGCCCATCACTTTCCTCGAAAAACGCTCGGGCCATTCAACCCGATGCCTGCAACAAAAAACAGCAATCAAACGTGCAGACGCAAAAAAGCCGGGAATTTCCCGGCTGCCGCATCATACACACGTTTTCCCAAAGGATCACCCCGCCCGAGGTTTTAGCCGCCGGGCGGAGCGATTCAGGTCAACGCCGTATCAAGGCTTGGACTTTTCCAGGTAACGGAAGAAGTCGCTGCTTGGGTCGAGAACCATGACATCGGATTTGTTCGCGAAGCTTTCACGGTAGGCGCGCAGGCTACGGTAGAAACCGTAGAACTCCTGATCCTGACCGTAGGCCTTGGAGTAGATCGCAGCGGCCTGGGCGTCACCGTCACCGCGAACCTCTTCGGATTCACGATAGGCTTCAGCCAGCAGTACGCGGCGCTGACGATCGGCGTCGGCACGGATGCCTTCGGCCAGCTCGTTACCCTTGGCGCGGTGCTCGCGGGCTTCACGCTCACGCTCGGTGCTCATACGCTCGAACACGCTGCGGTTCACTTCCTTCGGCAGATCGATGGCCTTGACCCGGACATCGACTACTTCGATACCCAGCTCTTTTTCCGCCATCGAGTTCAGCGATGCAGTGATGTCAGCCATCAACGCATCACGCTCACCCGACACCACTTCGTGCAGGGTGCGCTTACCGAACTGGTCACGCAGACCCGATTCCAGACGACGGGACAGACGCTCGTCGGCGATCTGCTTGAGGCCGGACGTCGCGGTGTAGAAGCGCTCGGCATCTTTCACCCGCCACTTGGCGTAGGCATCGACCATCACGGCTTTCTTTTCCAGGGTCAGGAAACGCTGTGTCGGTGCATCCAGCGTCATCAGACGTGCGTCAAATTTACGCACCTGGTTAACGTAAGGCACCTTCACATGCAGACCCGGCTGAACATCGGCCTGAACCACACGACCGAACTGCAGCAGCACCGCGCGCTCGGTCTGAGCCACGATGTAGAAGCAGTTCCAGCCAACCAGAACCACAACGACGCCAACAATCAGGGCGATCAGCGATTTATTGCTCATCAGCGGGTCTCCCTTGTGCGTGTCTGCGGCAGGTCAGTGACATGCGGCGCGACGTCCGTGTTGTTGCTGGCAGCGGCCGAACCGGTCACCGGTGCATTGCTGCCACCCGAACTGTTCTGAATCATCTTGTCCAACGGCAGGTAAAGCAGGTTGCTCTGGCCGTTCTTGTTGCCGGTCACGAGTACCTTGCTGGTGTTGCTGAAGACTTCCTGCATGGTGTCCAGATACAGACGCTGGCGGGTGACTTCAGGTGCCTTGCGATACTCGGCGACCAGCTTGGTGAAGCGGTCGGCCTCACCCTTGGCGCGCGATATCGTTTCGTCACGGTAACCATTGGCATCTTCGAGGATGCGCTGGGCCTGACCACGGGCTTCCGGCACGACGCCGTTGGCGTAGGTTTCCGCCTGGTTGCGCGAACGCTGCTCGTCTTCACGGGCGCGGATCACGTCGTCGAAAGCTTCCTGCACTTCACGCGGGGCTGCCGCGTTCTGTACGTTCACCTGGGTGACGGTGATACCGGTGCGATAGGTATCGAGGAAGCGTTGCAGACGCTCCTTGATTTCGCTGGCCATCAATTCACGACCTTCGGTCAGCACCTGGTCCATGGCGGTGGAACCCACCACGTGGCGCAGGGCGCTGTCAGTCGCATGCTGCAGGCTGATTTCCGGCTGATCGACGTTCAGCACGAAGTCCTGCAGGTTGGTGATCTTGTACTGCACGGTCAGCGGCACTTCGACGATGTTCTCGTCTTCGGTCAGCATCTGCCCCTGCTTGGTGTACGCACGCTCACGCGTGACGTTTTCCATGTACTTTTTATCGATCGGCGGGAAGTAGATGTTCAGGCCCGGGCCGACCGTCTCGTAGTACTTGCCGAAGCGCAGCACCACGGCTTGCTCCTGCTCGTCGACCACATAGACCGCGCTGTACAGCCAGACAGCCGCCAGCACCACGAGGCCGATGCCGAGCAGACCGCCGAAGCCGCCACCGCTCCTGCCCGAACCACCGCCGTCATCACCACCGCGTTTCTTACCACCACCGAACAACCCGTTCAGGCTTTCCTGCAGCTTTCGGAAGGCCTCGTCGAGATCCGGTGGCCCCTTGCGGTCGCCGTTATTGCGGCGCTTGCCACCCCAAGGATCCTGATTATTCGAGTTGCCACCCGGCTCATTCCAAGCCATAGCGCTCTCCATCTGATAAAGCAAAGACGCACCCACGGCGCGCCGACCAATGCTACAGAATGCCTGCCGTTGCGGCACAACCGCTTTGCCAGGCTTTTATTGCAAAGTGTGTTGCTCGATGAATTCCATCGGCTGCAATCCCTCGCGGCTTACCAGTCGATTCAACTCGACCCGGGGCAAACGAACGGCCAGCAGGCAGATGCCTTCTTCGTCGTGCTCTTCTTTCTGCACCGCACCGAGCTCGAAGAACTGCGCACGCAGTCGAGCGAACCGTTGCGGCAGGCGCAATGTCCCCACGAACAAATCACTGCCCAGCAACTCGGCAATGGCTTGTTCAAGCAATTCCAGACCCGTGCCATCGCGCGCCGACAACCAGACCCGTTGCGGCTTGCCATCGGCATCGCGCTGGATCTGAGGCTCAACGCCTTCAAGCAAATCGAGTTTGTTGTATACCTCCAGGATCGGCAAGTCCTGGGCCCCGATCTCGCCCAGCACTACCATCACTTGCTCGATCTGCAACATGCGATCCGGTTCGGCCGCATCGATCACGTGCAACAGCAGGTCGGAGTTGCTCGACTCTTCGAGCGTAGACCGAAATGCCTCGACCAGCTTGTGTGGCAAGTGGCGAATGAAACCTACGGTGTCCGCGAGAACAATCGGCCCCAGGTCGTCCAGTTCCAGACGGCGCAAGGTCGGGTCCAGTGTGGCGAACAACTGGTCAGCCGCGTACACCTCGGACTTGGTCACGTTATTGAACAGCGTGGACTTACCGGCGTTGGTGTAGCCCACCAGAGATACGGTAGGGATATCGGCACGCGAACGACCGCGTCGCGATTGCTCGCGCTGGCTGCGGACTTTTTCCAGTCGGCCCTTGATCTGGCGCAGGCGAACCCGCAGCAGACGGCGGTCGGTTTCCAGCTGGGTTTCACCCGGGCCACGCATGCCGATACCGCCACCCTGACGCTCAAGGTGAGTCCAGCCACGAACCAGACGGGTGCTCATGTGGTCAAGCTGGGCCAGTTCGACCTGGAGCTTGCCTTCATGGGTACGCGCGCGTTGGGCGAAAATATCGAGAATCAGGCCGGTACGGTCGATCACGCGACACTCGAAAACACGTTCGAGGTTACGTTCCTGACTGGGCGTGAGAATGTGATTGAAAATCACCAGATCGGCCTTTTCGGCATGGACCAGGTCGCGCAGTTCCTCGACCTTGCCGCTGCCAATCAGGAATTTGGCGGTTGGCCGATGACGCGGTACGTTAAAAAACGCAACGGTCTCGGCGCCCGCCGAATTAGCCAATTCCTGAAACTCCTGCGGATCTTCGCGCGCCTCAGGGTCCTGACCATCCAAGTGAACGAGGATCACTCGCTCACCACCACCGTGGCGCTCAAAGAACAAAGGAGACTCCTATCAGGCGTTACCTGGCTCAGCGTCACCTGCATCGGATTCGGTTGCGCTAGGCAGACGAATTGGACGTACTGGCACGACTGTAGAGATAGCGTGTTTGTAAACCATCTGGCTGACGGTGTTTTTCAGCAGGATAACGAACTGGTCGAACGACTCGATCGTGCCCTGCAGTTTGATACCGTTGACCAGGTAGATGGAAACCCCAACTTTCTCTTTACGTAAAGTATTCAAGTAAGGGTCTTGTAGCGAATGCCCTTTTGACATGTGCCGCACTCCTTTAAGGATTCAATAATAAAAATAGGTAATTCAGATGGCTTTGGCCGCCACACCCCCAAGGATAGACGGCAATTGCAAGGACTCAGCTCAATATGGAGATGGTCCCAAGGTATTTCAAGGCGCGTGGCAGATTGTCGCAATCAAGACTGTCCAGCCAGTGCAGATCTTCCCAGCTGCGCAGCCAGGTGAACTGGCGTTTGGCCAATTGACGCGTGGCAATGATGCCGCGTTCCTGCATTTCGGCTAACGACAGCTTGCCGTCCAGGTAGTCCCAGACTTGGCGGTAGCCTACCGCACGTATAGACGGCAACCCCGAATGCAGGTCACTTCTTTTACGCAGGGCTACGACCTCGTCGATGAACCCCTGTTCCAGCATATTTGTGAATCTTTGTTTAATGCGCTCGTGCAGTACCTGGCGATTTGCCGGAGCAATGGCCAAGTTCGCGACAGTATAGGGCAATTGTTGCCGTCCCGAAGCGGCTGCTTCAGTACTTTGCGCAGATTGTTGCTGACGCAGCGCAGTCATGCTCTGACCGCTGACCCGATAAACCTCCAGCGCCCGACTCAGACGCTGTGGATCGTTGGGATGAATGCGCGCCGCTGACTCCGGGTCGATCACCGCCAATTGTTCGTGCAGGGCTTGCCAGCCAAGGCGTGCAGCTTCTTCTTCGATCTGCGCGCGGACCTCGGGATCCGCCGCCGGCATGTCCGCCAGGCCTTCGACCAATGCCTTGTAATAAAGCATCGTCCCACCGACCAGCAGCGGAATCTTCCCGCGCGCGGTGATGTCGGCCATGGCTTGCAGGGCATCGCGGCGGAAATCGGCGGCGGAATAGGCCTCCGCCGGGTCGAGGATGTCGATCAAACGGTGCGGAAACTCGGCCAGCAGCTCTTTCGAAGGCTTGGCGGTGCCGATGTCCATGCCGCGATAAACCAGCGCCGAATCGACACTGATCAGCTCGCATGGCAGCACCTTGGTCAGCTCGATGGCCAGGTCGGTCTTGCCCGCAGCGGTCGGGCCCATCAGGAAAATCGCTGGAGGAAGCTGGCTCATCAACGACCGCGCAGGAACAGTTTGTCCAGATCGTCCAGGCCCAATTGGGTCCAGGTCGGTCGGCCATGGTTGCATTGACCGCTGCGCTCGGTGTTTTCCATGTCGCGCAGCAGACCGTTCATTTCCGGCAAGGCCAGACGCCGATTGGCGCGGATCGCGCCGTGGCAGGCCATGGTCCCGAGCAGTTCGTTCAGGTGCGCCTGAATCCGGTCGCTGGTGCCGTATTCCATCAGGTCCGACAGCACGTCGCCCACCAGACGGTTGGCCTCGGCCTGTTTGAGCAGCGCCGGAATCTGTCGGATCGCCAGGGTTTCCGGGCCCAGACGCTGCAGTTCGAAGCCCAGGCGCTGGAACCACGCGGCATGCTCTTCGGCGCAATCGGCTTCACGCTGACTGACCGCCAGCGACTCTGGCACCAGCAATGGCTGGCCGCTCAGGCCTTCACTGGCCATGGCGATCTTCAAGCGCTCATACATGATCCGCTCGTGGGCGGCGTGCATGTCCACCAGCACCAGGCCCTGGGCGTTCTCGGACAAGATGTAGATGCCCTTGAGCTGCGCCAGTGCGTAACCGAGCGGCGGAATATCCTCCTGACCGGCCGGCAATGCGTTGGCATTGGCTTCCGGCAGCGGCGCAAAAAACTCGCGGTAGGCAGCCTGCGCCTCAGCGGCTGGCGGCACCGCGGATTGCGGCCGCGGCGTGTACTGATACTGATAAGCACCGCCAGCACTGGCACCCGACGACGTATTGAACGCCGGTTGCGCCTGCGGCTGCTCCAGCAGCGCATTGGCCGCCAGACGCATTTCGCCTTGCGGGCCGAACTCACCCGCCT
Source organism: Pseudomonas serboccidentalis (assembly GCF_028830055.1). Lineage (NCBI taxonomy): Bacteria > Pseudomonadati > Pseudomonadota > Gammaproteobacteria > Pseudomonadales > Pseudomonadaceae > Pseudomonas > Pseudomonas serboccidentalis. The sequence continues at coordinate 4,301,264 of NZ_CP101655.1, read as the reverse complement.
CGATGCCGGTTGGGCGGACAATGGCCGTGGTGACAGAACCGGCAAGCTGATCTTCCGGGCGCACATCGCCCAGCGCGCGGTGCAGCGTGCCATAAAGGAAGTCATGCACCATGCGCCCGTCACGGAAGCGCACTTCGTGTTTGGTCGGGTGCACGTTGACGTCGACCGCCGCCGGATCGACCTCGAAAAACAGCGCGAAGGTCGGATGACGGCCATTGAACAGCACGTCGCGATAAGCCTGGCGCACCGCGTGGGCCACCAGTTTGTCGCGCACCGCACGGCCGTTCACGAAGAAATACTGCAAATCCGCCTGACTGCGGTTGAAGGTCGGCAACCCGACCCAGCCCCACAGGTGCAGGCCATTGCGCTCGATCTCGATCGGCAGCGCCTGCTCCAGAAAACCCGAGCCGCAAATCGCCGCCACACGCCGGGCGCGGGCCGCGTCATCGTGGGCCTCGTGAAGACTGAGGATGGTCTTGCCGTTGTGGCGCAGGTGGAAAGCCACGTCAAAACGCGCCAGTGCCAGACGCTTGATCACTTCTTGCAGGTGATCGAATTCGGTTTTTTCGGTCTTGAGAAACTTGCGCCGCGCCGGGGTATTGAAGAACAGGTCGCGCACTTCCACCGACGTACCGACAGGATGTGCCGCCGGCTGCACCCGAGGTGCCATGTCGCGACCTTCGGTCTCGACCTGCCAGGCCTGATCGGCGTCGCGGGTGCGCGAGGTCAGGGTCAGGCGCGCCACGGAGCTGATCGACGCCAGTGCCTCGCCACGGAAACCGAGGCTCATCACCTGCTCGAGGTCTTCGAGGTTGCGAATCTTGCTGGTGGCGTGACGGGCCAAGGCCAGCGGCAGATCGTCGGCGGAAATGCCGCTGCCGTCATCACGCACTCGCAACAGCTTGACGCCGCCCTGCTCAACGTCGACGTCGATGCGTTTGGCACCGGAATCGAGGCTGTTTTCCAGCAGTTCCTTGATCACCGAGGCCGGGCGTTCAACCACCTCACCGGCGGCGATCTGGTTCGCCAGCCGTGGGCTGAGCAGTTCGATGCGTGCGGCGTTCAACAGCTGATTCATTCTTTGGACGCCAGTTCGGTGCCAGGAATGGTCAGGTGCTGACCGATTTTAAGCTCATCGCTGCTGAGGTTATTGGCACTGCGCAGGGCCGCAGGCGACACCTGATAACGCACCGCAATCATCGCCAGCGTCTCGCCCGGACTCACGCGGTGATCGCGCGGGCCCTGGGCGATCTTGCCCGAGTCACGCAGCCAGGCAATGTAGGTGCCCGGTGGCGGGTTTTGCTGGAAGAACTGGCGCACGCCGCTGCTGATCGAGCGGGCCAGCGCCTGCTGGTGGCTCGAGGCCGACAGCTTCGAGGCTTCATTGGCGTTAGAGATAAACCCGGTTTCGACGAGGATCGACGGAATATCCGGCGACTTCAGCACCATGAACCCGGCCTGTTCCACACGCTGTTTGTGCAGCGGCGTCACGCGACCGATGTTGGTCAGGACTTTCTGGCCGACGTTGAGGCTGGAAGTCAGCGACGCCGTCATCGACAAGTCGAGCAGCACACCGGCGAGCATGCGGTCCTTGTCGTCGAGGCTGACGTTGCCGGCACCGCCGATCAGGTCGGAACGGTTTTCGCTGTCGGCCAGCCAACGGGCGGTCTCCGAGGTTGCACCGCGATCGGACAAGGCAAACACCGAAGCACCGAACGCTGCCGCAGACGGCGCGGCGTCGGCGTGAATCGAGACGAACAGGTCCGCACCCTTCTTGCGCGCGATTTCGGTACGGCCGCGCAACGGGATGAAGTAGTCGCCGGTGCGGGTCAGCTCGGCACGGAAGCCTTTCATGCCGTTGACCTGACGCTGCAGTTCGCGGGCGATCTGCAGCACCACGTCTTTTTCACGCTGGCCGCGCGAGCCGGACGCACCCGGGTCTTCGCCGCCGTGGCCAGCGTCGATCACCACGATGATGTCGCGCTTGCCGGCCGGGGCCGGCGGCAACTTGATGGCAGGTTCGGAAGGAGTGACCGGCACCGCTGGTACCGTCGCCACTTGTGGCGTCGGCGCAGGTGGCGGTGCGGCATCGGCCGGGTTGTCGAACAGGTCGACCACCAGCCGGTTGCCGTATTGCGCGTTGGGCGCCAGCGAGAAGCTTTTCGGGGTGACGGCTTTTTTCAGGTCGATGACCACCCGCAGGTCGGTCGGCGTGCGCTGGGCCGAGCGCATCGCGGTGATCGGTGTGTTGGCGGTCGAGACTTTCAGCGGCGCACCCAGAGTGGCGCCATTGATGTCGATCACCAGCCGATCCGGTGCGGTCAGGGTGAAGACGCTGTGCTGCACCGGGCCGCTCAGGTCGAAGACCAGTCGCGTGTTATCCGGCGCCCGCCACAGGCGCACGCTGTTGACCTTTGTGTCGGCCACAGCGTTGACGGCCACTGCCATCAACATCAGTCCTGCGGCAGCCACCAACGCGCGAAAGCGCATACCTAACCCCATCATTTAATTGGATTCCAATGCCAAAGCGGCACACCAGGCCCCGCCACGCGAGCCCTGGGATAAAATTTTCAGCGAACGCCCGCTGTCTTGCGGGCTAATGGTAATGGTCAGGTCAGGCTTTGGCAAAAAGCCTGCACCTTTATCGGGCCACTCGATCAGGCACAGGGCATCGTCTTCGAAATAGTCGCGGATGCCAAGAAACTCCAACTCCTCCGGATCGACCAGGCGATACAGGTCGAAGTGGAAGGCGCGTACGTCGCCAATCTCGTAGGGTTCGACCAGAGTGAAGGTCGGACTTTTTACCGCGCCGACGTGCCCCAGACCACGAATGATGCCCCGCGACAACGTGGTTTTGCCCATGCCCAGGTTGCCCTCGAGAAAAATCAGCCCATGGCCCTGGGTAACGCGGGCGATGCGTGCGCCAAAGTCGCTCATCGCCTGTTCATCGGCCAGGTACAGGGTTACTTCAGACACGGTGCATGCTCCTCCAACAACTGACGAATGACTGGAATCAGATCACTGGCCGCCAGCCCACGGCCGAATTTACCTTGTTGTGCGCCGGCATTGGCATGCAGCCAGACCGCCAGGCACGCTGCTTCGAAGCCGTCCATGCCTTGCGCCAGCAACGCGCCGGTCAGACCGGCGAGTACATCACCGAGGCCGGCAGTGGCCATGGCCGGATGGCCCTGATGACACAGCGCCAGACGTCCATCGGGATGGGCGATCAAGCTGCCGGCGCCTTTGAGCACGACGACGGCGGAGTATTTCTTGCTCAGCGCATGTGCCGCTGCCGGGCGATCGGCCTGCACCTCGGCGGTACTGATCCCCAGCAAACGCGCCGCCTCACCCGGATGCGGCGTGATCACGCAATCCTTCGGCAGACTGACAACACCGCTGGCCAGCAGATTCAATGCATCGGCGTCCCACACCTGTGGCAGCGCCGCGTTCGCCGCAGCCGACAGCAGCGCCCGCCCCCAACTCGCCTGCCCCAGCCCCGGCCCGACGACCAGCACCGAGACTTTCTCCAGCAGGCTCATCAACTGATTGGCCGATGAAGCGCCCAGCGCCATGGCTTCCGGTACGCGGGCCAGCGCTGCCGGGATATGCTCCGGGCGCGTCGCCAGCGAGACCATGCCCGCACCACTGCGCAAGGCAGTTTCGGTACTGAGCAGGATCGCGCCGCCAAAGCCATGGTCGCCGCCAATCAACAGCACATGGCCGAAGCGGCCTTTGTGGGAGGTCGGCGCACGCGCAGGCAGACGCGGCAGATTAGCCGCGTTGAGCCGGCGAGCGACGAGCGGAATGTCACTGTAAGTTTCAGGCGTAGCTTGCAGATCGTTGAACACCCGTTCGCCGACACAATCTGCCGCATCTCCGGTGAACAGCCCCAGCTTCAGACCAATGAACGTCACCGTCAGGTCAGCGCGCACCGCGAGCCCCAACGCTCGCCCGGTGTCGGCGCACAATCCGGAAGGAATATCGACTGCCACTACCGGCAGGCCACTGGCGTTGATCGCGGCAATGGCTGAGGCATAGGGTTCACGTACGTCGCCACTCAAACCGGTGCCGAGCAACGCATCGAGGACCACGCCGCGCAACTCGGCCTGAGCGCTCCAGCCCTGCACCGCAACACCTTCGGCGAGTGCCTCGGCATGCGCCAGCGCCGCGTCGCCCTGCAAACGCTGCGGCTCACCGACCGCCAGCACCCGCACCGCCCAACCGGCACGCTGTGCCAGCACCGCCACCAGATAACCGTCCCCAGCGTTGTTGCCACGCCCGGCCAGCACGGTCAGCTCAGTCGCTGAGGGCCAGCGCCGCACCAACGCGCGCCAGCACGCATATGCGGCGCGCTGCATCAATTCGAAGCCCGGCGTGCCGGCGGCGATCAGCCGTGCGTCGAGTGCTCGCACCTGGGCGGCAGCGTACAGCGCGTCGGGTAATTCATCTTTCGTGTGCGGCATGCGTCTTCGGGCTCCGATGTCTGGCAGAATTATACGCACCTCAGCTCCGGTTTCTCTCGCCTCATGTCCGCCATCACCACAGATCTGCCCACCCTCGCCCAATCGATCAAGGATTGGGGCCGCGAGCTGGGCTTCCAGCAAGTCGGCATCAGCGGTCTGGACCTGGCCGAGCATGAGCAGCACCTGGAGCGCTGGCTCGCCGCCGGCTACCACGGCGAAATGGATTACATGGGCGCCCATGGCAGCAAACGCTCGCATCCCGAACAGCTGGTGCCCGGCACGTTGCGCGTGGTTTCGCTGCGCATGGACTACCTGCCCGGCGACACGCAAATGGCGCAAATGCTGGCGCAACCGGAAAAAGCCTACGTTTCGCGTTATGCCTTGGGCCGCGATTACCACAAATTGATCCGTAAGCGCGTGCAACAATTGGCCGACAAGATTCAGGCCGAGATCGGCCCATTCGGTTTTCGTGCGTTCGTCGACAGTGCCCCGGTGCTGGAAAAAGCCATCGCCGAGCAAGCCGGACTGGGCTGGATCGGTAAAAACACGCTGGTGTTGAACCGCAAGGCCGGCAGCTATTTCTTCTTGAGCGAACTGTTCGTCGATCTGCCGCTCCCGGTGGACGAACCGCACAGCACCGAACATTGCGGTCGCTGCACGGCGTGCCTGGACATCTGCCCGACCAACGCTTTCGTCGGGCCGTATGTGCTGGACGCCCGGCGCTGCATCTCTTACCTGACCATCGAACTGAAAAACGCCATCCCCGAAGACCTGCGCCCGCTGATCGGCAACCGTGTGTTCGGCTGCGACGACTGCCAGATCGTCTGCCCGTGGAACCGCTTCGCTCGGCCGTCCGGGGAAAGCGACTTCAAGCCACGGCACAATCTGGACAACGCCGAACTGGCCGAGCTGTTTCTGTGGGACGAGGACAAATTTCTCAGCAGCACCGAAGGCTCGCCGCTACGCCGCGCCGGTTACGAACGCTGGTTGCGCAATCTGGCCGTGGGCCTGGGCAATGCGCCGTCGAGCATTCCGGTGCTGGAAGCCTTGAAGGCGCGCCGCGACTACCCGTCAGAGCTGGTGCGTGAACATGTCGAGTGGGCGCTGAAACAGCACGCTGAACGCCGTATTTGAGACTACGCCGGTTTTCTCCACTTGGCCGAGCGCCCCTTACCTGTCGGCTCAATCAGTCCTTCTGCTTTTAGTGATCGTAAAACCAGGCGCACTGTATCGCGGCTGACTCCCGGGCAGGACTCTTCAATTTCCGAGATGGCAAAAGGGAGGACTCGCTTCAAGGCTTCGTCTCTGATTCGATCGCTTTTACCCCCTCGACGCTTCTCTATCGTGCCCACTCGTACCTCGAACTCTTTGTACGCTCTAAGCAATGCCCCCCAGAAATAATCCAGCCATGGCCGAACATCGTGCGTACCCTCGTGCCACCCCTGAGAACTCAGCTCGAATGTTGCGTAATAGCCTTCCTTTGATTCCTCAAATATCCGTTCAAGACTGATAAATCGCCCGACTCTGTAATCAAATTGATAGAGCAGCAGCAATGTCAACAGACGAGCGACGCGACCGTTACCGTCAGAGAAGGGGTGTATGCAGAGGAAGTCGAGGACAGTTAACGGCACCAAAACCAGAGGGTCAGCTAGATTCAATGCCAACGCACGGTGGTAATGCGCCAAGGTTTCAGTCACCGCAATAGGGGTCATATGAGCAGAAACTGGTTGGAAGCGAATCCGCGATGAACCATCGGCATGGCGCTCGATGATGTCGTTATTCATCGCCTTCCATTCACCACCATCCTGAGGTAGATAGCGGTAAAGAAGACCGTGTAACTGTCTAAAAACACCTTCGGAAAATGGCATCCCATCGGCAGATTCATGGATGAGCGAAAGTGCGTCCCGATAGCCAGCAATTTCCTGTTCGGATCGGCTTTTGGGGTCAGCGTTTTTGCTCATCAGTGACTTCAATCGCGCTGGCGCGACAGTCACACCTTCGAGTCGGTTAGATGACTCCGTGGATTCAATCACGGCTATCTGCGTAAGCCCTTGGAGGACCTGCGGCGATTGAGCAACGAACAGTTGTTGCTTACCCCGAAACTCTCCCAATGCACGAAGCGTCGAAATCTGAAGACCGTCGAAGCGCAAGGCGTCAAGAAATTCCGGGGTGAGTGAGTGCATGATTCAGGCAACCTTCTGAATGAGGTAAAAAAGAACTTAAAAGGGTATTTAAGAAAGAAATACCCCATTTAAACTATATTTTTTACCCTATTTAGAGGTGTGGCATCTATGCAACATTCCCAACAGGATATTTCCACGTGCCCGCCAGAGTGACGTCAAGGTGCGTCGTTATAAACGAACTTGGGCATTTCCCAGTGGAAACGGATCGCCAGCAGCCGTAGCAGAAAACCGCCGAACAGGGTGATCAGGATCGCCTGCTCGCCCGGCACATTCAGGTACAGACAGAGCATGTAGCACCACGCCGCCGCGAACGAGACGCTGGCGTACAGCTCGCGACGGAAGATCAGCGGGATGTCGTTGCAGAAGATGTCGCGCAGGATGCCGCCGAAGACACCGGTGATCACGCCGCTGACCGAAGCCACCAGCATGCCGTGGCCCATTTCCAGCGCCGTCATGCAGCCGATCAGGGTGAACGCCACCAGGCCAACCGCATCGAGCACCAGAAACAGCGAACGCAGATGACGCATCCAGCGGGCGGTGAACACGGTGAGCATCGCTGCCGCCGAGGTCAGCACCAGGTATTCCGGGTGTTTGACCCAGGTCAGTGGGTAGTGCCCCAGCAACACGTCGCGCACCGAACCACCACCCAGCGCCGTGACACAGGCGATCAGCACCACCCCGAACCAGTCCATGCCGCGCCGTCCGGCAGACAGCGCGCCGGTCATGGCTTCAGCGGTAATGGCAATCAGATAGAGCATCAGCAACATGGCGGCGGTCCTGGCAGGAAGGCGCGCAGTCTAGCCATTTCAGCGTCGCACCAGAAGAGGGCGCGAACACGACGATCCCCTGTAGGAGCTGCCGCAGGCTGCGATCTTTTGACTTTGACTCTGAAAAACAGGATCAAAAGATCGCAGCCTTCGGCAGCTCCTACAGGGGCAGCATCAGAACTTGATGAAGTGCTTGCGGTAGTGCTGCAGCTCGGCGATCGATTCGCGGATGTCGTCCAGCGCCAGGTGGGTGCTGCCCTTCTTGAAGCTGTCGCGTACGTCCGGCGCCCAGCGCGCGGCCAGTTCCTTGAGCGTCGAGACGTCGAGGTTGCGGTAGTGGAAGTAGTTTTCCAGCGCCTTCATGTGGGTATAAAGGAAGCGGCGGTCCTGGCAGATGCTGTTGCCGCAGATCGGCGACTTGCCCTTCGGCACCCACTTTTCCAGGAACGCGATGGTTTCGGCCTCGGCTTCAGCCATGCTGATGCGGCTGTCTCGCACACGCTGGGTCAGGCCCGAGTTGCCGTGGGTGCGGGTGTTCCACTCGTCCATGCGGGCGAGCACTTCGTCACTGTGATGAATGGCGATCACCGGGCCTTCGGCCAGGGTGTTCAGGTCACTATCGGTGACGATGGTGGCCATTTCGATGATGACGTCGTTTTCCGGATCCAGACCGGTCATTTCCAGGTCGATCCAGATCAGGTTCTGCGGGTTTTGCATATTCGGGCTCCTAGGCAATGCTGCGCAGTTTAGCCTAGGCCGGTGCCCGGGCGTGCTAAACTCGCGGCCGTTTTACCTAATCGCTGCATTCTTCAGACGGAACACCCATGGCCAAACGCCAACTCAATCGTCGTCAAAACTGGCGCATCGAAAAGATTCAGGGCGAGCGCGCCGCCCGCGCCGCCAAACGCGAGTCCTCGGCGGTCGAAGCCCTGGAGGGCGGCGACCTGGGCCCCGAGCAACACGGCCTGGTGATCGCCCACTTCGGTGTGCAGGTCGAGGTCGAGGCCGTGGACGGCGAACTGGCCGGCCAGGTATTCCGCTGCCACCTGCGCGCCAACCTGCCGGCGCTGGTCACCGGCGATCAGGTGGTCTGGCGTGCCGGCAATCAGGGCATCGGAGTGATCGTCGCGCAACTGCCGCGCACTACCGAACTGTGCCGCCCGGACAGCCGTGGCCAACTCAAACCGGTAGCGGCCAACGTCGACATGATCGTCATCGTTTTCGCGCCGCTGCCTGAGCCGCACGCCAACCTGATCGACCGCTACCTGGTCGCCGCCGAGCACGCCGGCATCCGCCCGCTGCTGCTGCTGAACAAATTCGACCTGATCGACGAGCAGAATGCTCCGGCGCTCAATGCGCTGCTGGCGGTGTATCGCACGCTGGGTTATCCGGTGCTGGAAGTCTCGGCGCACCACGGCAACGGCATGGAACAGTTGCAGAAGCAGCTCGACGGGCGCATCAGCGTGTTCGTCGGCCAGTCCGGCGTCGGCAAGTCGTCGCTGGTCAACAGCCTGCTGCCGGAAGTCGAAACCCGTGTCGGGCCGTTGTCCGAGCTGTCCGGCCAGGGCACTCACACCACGACCACCGCGCGCCTGTTCCACTTCCCCGGTGGCGGTGAACTGATCGACTCCCCGGGTATCCGTGAGTTCGGTCTGGGCCACGTCAGCCGCGCCGATGTCGAAGCCGGTTTCATCGAGTTCAACGACCTGCTCGGCACCTGCCGCTTCCGCGACTGCAAGCATGATCGCGAACCGGGTTGTGCACTGCTCAAGGCCCTGGAAGATGGCCGCGTGCAGCAGCAACGGATGAACAGCTATCGCTCGATCATCGCCAGCCTGCCGGAAAACGGCTACTAAACATCCGCACCGGCAGCACCTCGCCCGAGGGCTGCCGGATGTCGGAACGCGCCTGACAAATCCCCCGAACCGTTAAACATCAGACCTTTCTGACAGGCCCGTCCGCGACTGCTTGCAGGACATTTCTCTTTCACCGCCCGGCCCTTGTAGGCACGCTCCAGATGCCTAGATTGGGGTCCTCCTTCGCACCTCTGCGACCTTCGAGGAACCCCATGCAGACCTATCACCTGTTCATCAGCCATTCGTGGAACTACGCCCACGCTCACGACAATCTGGTACGCCTGCTCGGCGCCAAGCCGGATTTCAGTTTCAAGAATTTTTCCGTGCCGCCGCATAACCCGATCATGGGCGCGCAGACCGACAAGCAGCTCGAAGAAGCCATCGAAAACAAGATTCGCCCTTGCTCGGCGGTACTGATCATGGCCGGGATGTATTCGACCTACAGCAAGTGGATCAACAAGGAAATCGAGATCGCCAAACGCATGGGCAAGGTGATCATCGCGATCAAGCCATTCGGCGCCGAGCGCATTTCCACCGTGGTGCGTGACGCCGCTCACGCCGAATGCGCGTGGAACACCAACAGCATCGTCAGTGCGATTCGCCTGCACACGGCGGTGTAACCATGCGCAAAGGACTGTTTATCGGGATCAACGACTACGCCCATGTTTCACGCCTGAGCGGTTGCAGCAACGACGCCATGGCCATGGCCTCGGTGCTGAAGACTGACGCCAATGGCGATCCCAACTTCAAGAACGTGGTGCTGACGTCCGCCGAGGATTACCTGAGCCGGGAAAAACTCGAGGACCAGATTCGCGAACTGTTCTCCGGCGACTGCAACGTCGCGCTGCTGTATTTCGCCGGACATGGCGGCTTCGACACCGACAACGATGAAGGCATGCTGCTGCCGCAGGACTATCGCAATACCAAGGACGGCATTCGCATCAGCGACATTCTCAACTGGGCCACCAAAGCCACGAAGATCAAAAACAAAGTGATCATCCTCGACTGCTGCCAGAGCGGCGCGGCCGGCGAGGTACGCGCCCTGCGCAGCGAGAGCAGCGTGGTCGGCGAAGGCATGACCATTCTGACCGCCTGCAAAAAGGAAGAGCCGGCGATGGAAGGCGCGCAACACGGCGTCTTCACCGGTTTGCTGCTGCAGGCCCTGCACGGCGGCGCGGCGAACATTCTCGGCAAGATCACCCCCGGCAGCCTGTATGCCTTTGTCGACAACGCACTCGACGTCTGGGAGCAGCGCCCGGTGTTCAAGACCAACGTCTCGCAGTTCATTTCCCTGCGCGAAGTCTCGCCGCTGATCGCCAAGGAGATCCTGCGCAAACTACCGGAGTGGTTTGCCGAAGCCGAGTCGACATTCGACCTTGATCCCAGCTACGAACCCACCGAAGCGACGTTCCTCCCCGAGCACGGCGAAGTCTTCGCCCAACTGCAAAAGTGCAATCGCCACAGCCTGATTGAACCCGTGGACGCCGAGCACATGTACTACGCCGCCATAAACTCCACCGGCTGCCGACTTACCGCCCTCGGCGCCTACTACCGCGAACTCGCCATAAAAGGACACTTCTGATGCCCGTATTCATCAGCTACCGCCACATGGATCGTCCACAGGCCATGGCCATTAATAGCCAATTGATGCAGGCCAACATCAAGACCTACCTCGACGTGCTCGACCCGGAATCGCAGACCACCGACGACATCACCGGGGTCATCACACGCAACATCACCGAATGCACGCACCTGCTGGCGGTGGTGTCGGAGAAAACCGCATTGTCGTGGTGGGTGCCGTTCGAAATCGGCGAGGCGACGATCAGTAATCGGCGGATCTGCTCGTTCAAGACCGGGCCCACGCAATTGCCGGCTTATCTGGACAAGTGGCCGAAGCTGAGCACGGCCAGTGATCTGAATTTCTTCATCGATGCCTATCGTGAAGAGGTGTCGAACAAACGCTCGATGACACTGGATTCGATCAACGAGACCATCAAGGGCACGTACAAACGCGATGCCGAGTTGTTCCACGATCAATTGAAAAACCGCATTCGACGCGGCTTCTGACGCGCACAAAAAAGCCCCGAACATTCGGGGCTTTTTGTGTCCAGCTGCCCTACTTCGGCTCGGGCTTCTGAAACGCATACAGATGCTGACGCACGATCCCGCCCGGCAGCTCCTTGCCAAACACGCCATAACGCACCGGCCACTCTTTTGGCGGCAGCTTGAACGTGCCGAACAGCATGTCCACCAACGGCGTGTGAATCGCGTAGTTCTTGTAGATGTAGTCCTTGTGCCGGGCATGGTGCCAGTGGTGATAACGCGGCAGGACGATCAGGTAGTTCAGCCAGCCGCCGTTGATGCGTACATTGGCATGGGCCAGCACGGCCTGGACGCCGACCAGAATCACGTAGGCATTCAACGCCTGAGGCGCGAACCCCAGCAGCATCAGCGGCACCAGAACGCCGGTGCGGGTCAGCAGGATTTCGATGAAGTGCACGCGCGAACCGGCAAGCCAGTCCATGTGGGTGCTGGAGTGATGCACCGCGTGGATGCGCCACAGAAATGGCACCACATGATAGAGACGATGCAGCCAATACTGGCCGAGATCCGCCACCAGCACCGCGAGCAGGAACTGCACCACCAGCGGCAGACTTTGGACGCTGGCCTGCAACCCCGGCGATACCGCCCAGCCGGCGATGTAACCCGACGAGGCGGTGATGAAAATCAGGATGAACTGCACCAGCATGTGGCTGACGAAAAAATAGGTCAGGTCGGTGCGCCAGTGCGGGCGCAGGATGTTTTGCTCGGGATCCTTGGAATAGAGTTTTTCCAGCGGAATAAACACGATCGCCGACACCAGCAGCGCCAGGACGAACCAGTCCAGTCCCAGCGAGTACGGGGTCTGCCCGATTTCGCTGACTTGCACGTTGGTGCCGCCGAGGAACACCGCCAGCCCCGATGCGACCAGCCCGGTAATCCCCAGGCGCTTGCGCTTGTTGAGCAGGATGTTCAGGGTGCCGAGGCTGAACGACAGCACCAGCCCGAGCAACAGCGTGGTGCGCGCGAACTGCTCGTCATAGACCTTGCGCAGTTCGGCGGTGGTCAGCCATTCAGGAAACAGGAAGCAGAGCACCGCCAGCAGGCTCAACAGCCCGAGGGTGGCTGAAATATAGCCACTGACCCGCCCCTCACCAAATTTGAAGGGTGCGTTCCCGTGCCGTTGAAAATAGGCTTTGAGTCTTTCCATAACTGATCTTCCGTGATTGCGATAACTGCGACTGCTCATTGCGACGCAGGCAGAAACCAAAAAGCCACGGTGACCGTGGCTTTTTGTCGGTTACTGCTTCGGCGCGACAGCCGGTGCAGTGGCCGGTGGTGCTGTGGGTGCCGGCGGCGCACTTGCCGGCGTGGCCGGTTTGGGTGGCGCGTCGTCGAACAGGTTCAAGCGTTCGCGCAGTTCGTGCGCAGGCACCGGTTGCTGATCCGCCGGCAGCGCGTTCGGATCGACCGGCGTTGCCGGGGCAGCACCATTCTCACCTTCCACCGCAGGCTTGGCCGGATCAGCACCTTGCGAACCTTCAATGGCCGCCTGGGCTTTCTTGGTCAACACCACGATGTCGATGCGGCGGTTGACCGGGTTGAACGGGTTTTCCTTGTCGAACAGCGCCGACGAGGCATAACCCACCACGCGCGCCACTTGCCCGTCCGGATAGCTGCCCGCCACCAGCGCACGCCGGGCGGCGTTGGCACGGTTGGCCGAGAGCTCCCAGTTACCGAAATCGCCGGTGCCGGTGTACGGCTTGGCATCGGTGTGGCCGCTGATGCTGATCTTGTTCGGCACCGCTTTGATGGTGTCAGCCATCGCCAGCAGGATGTCTTCGAAGTACGGCTTCAGACGTGCCGAGCCCGAGTCGAACATCGGCCGGTTTTCGGCGTCCATGATCTGAATGCGCAAGCCGTTCGGGGTGATCTCGAACAGAATCTGATCCTTGAACTTCTGCAACTGCGGGTTCTCGTCGACCTTGTTCTGCAGTTCTTGCAGCAACAGCTCCAGGCGTTCTTTCTCGACCTGTTCGGCCATGCCTTCGACCTGCTCGGTGTCGACCGTAACCTTGTCCGGTTGCGGCTGCGACTTCACCTCGGGGTTGAGGGTGTTTTCCGGCGCGAGGGTCGGCGTGCCGCCCAGATCGATGATGTACGGCGTGCCGCTTTCGGAGAAGCCGACCGGGTCCTTGAAGTAGCCGGCGATGGCGATCTTCTGCTCCGGCGTTGCCGTGGACAGCAGCCACAGCACCAGGAAGAACGCCATCATCGCCGTGGCGAAGTCGGCGAAGGCAATTTTCCACGCCCCGCCGTGATGCCCGCCGGCTATGCGCTTGACGCGCTTGATGATTATCGGCTGATTATTTTCCATGGCTTAACGACCGCGAACGGCTTGTTCCAGCTCGGCAAAGCTTGGACGGTGCGCCGGGTACAGAACCTTGCGCCCGAACTCCACGGCCAGCGATGGCGGCATGCCGGAAGCCGAAGCCACCAGCGAAGCCTTGATGGCCTCGTAAACGTTCAGCTCTTCCTTGGCATCGTGGGCCAGGGAGTGGGCCAACGGACCGAAGAAGCCGTAGGCCGCGAGAATACCGAAGAAGGTACCGACCAATGCCGCACCGACGTGCAGGCCGATGGATTTCTGATCACCTTCACCCAGCGAGGCCATGGTCACCACGATACCCAGTACCGCCGCGACGATACCGAAACCGGGCATGGCGTCGGCGATGCCGTTCACCGCGTGGGACGGGTGCTCGAGGTCTTCCTTGAGGCTATAGAGTTCCATGTCGAACAGGCCTTCCAGCTCATGCGGCGCCATGTTGCCGGAGGACATGATGCGCAGGTAATCGCAGATGAACGCGGTCATGCGTTCGTCTTTGAGCACGGCCGGGTACTTGGCGAAGATTGGGCTCGCGGCGGCGTCTTCGATGTCGCCTTCGATGGCCATCATGCCTTCGCGGCGGCTCTTGTTGAGGATCTCGTAGATCAGGCCCAGCACTTCCAGATAGAACGTGTGGCTGAAACGCGAACTGAACATGCTCAGGGACTTCTTGAGCACGTGCATCGTCATGTAACCGGGGTTGGCCTGCAGGAATGCACCGAGGGCCGCACCACCGATGATCATCACCTCGAAGGGCTGGATCAGGGCGGCAATTTTGCCGTGGGAGAGCACGTATCCGCCGAGCACGCTCGCGAATACGACGATGATGCCGATAATTTTAGCCATAGGTAGAAAGTACTTATTTAAGTCGGGTTCAAGGTCATATTCGGAAGTTAAAAAATCTCTTCTTCTACTTATCGGCAAAACTGCGCCAGACTATAGCCAGTTCAGGCGAAAAGCCAATTTAGCCCATGCCGGGCGCGTCTACAGTCAGTGAAGATCTCGTCCAGACATGGCTAATGAAACGAACGTCCCACATGCAAAACCGACCACCCTCGATGGCTGGGTAAAGTTGCTCGATGGCGTGCGCCTGCCCGTGCCGCAAGAGGCTCACGACAAAGTGTGCCGCGCGATTCGTGACAACCGCAGCTCGCTGCGCGACATCGCCGACCTGATGCAGGACAGCCCGGCACTGGCCTTGAGCGTCATCCGTGAGGCCAATCGTCACACCCATGGCACCATGGCCGCACCGGCGGAAAATCTCGAGGTGGCGATCAACCGTCTGGGCCTGGCGCGCACCGAAGAATTGCTCGCCCGTTTGCCCGTCGAGCCGCAGATGCAGATCCCCAAGGCCCTGCGCCAACTGCAAATGATCAGCCAGCACGCCACGCAACAGGCCAACGGTTTTTTCGCCAGTCGCCTGGCGCGACTGTGGCAGGACATTCATTGGGGCAGCCTGTTGTTTCTCTCGCCGTTATGGCCGCTGGCGCTGACGTATCCCGAGCTGCTCGAAGAGTGGGAGTTGCGGGTTATCCACAAGGGCGAATCGGCCCCGGTGGTCGAGAAGCAATTGTTTGGCGTACGTCTGCTGAAGATCGCCCAGGCACTGGTGCAAATCTGGCACCTGCCGATCTGGGTGCAGCAAGGCTATAAGTTGCTGCTCAGCGAACAGCGCGAACTGGTGAAAGTGCTGCGCATCGCCCGCGACAGCGAACATCCGCTGCGCCAGCAGAATCGCCTTGACGACGATCCGACCTTGCGCCGCTGGCTCAATCAGCCGGCCAATACCGTGCTGCTGGCCAACGGTCTGGCGCTATCGGCGCAACAGGCCTGGGACAGTCCGCACAGCGAACGCTGGCAGTACCTGACCAGCCTTTATCTGCAGATTTCGATGGACGAGGTGCAGCAGCAGTTGCACCAGCAGGCCGCCAACAGTGCGCGCCAGCATGCCATGCCCGATCTGTGGCACCCGGCCGTTTCATTATTGTGGCCGTGGGGCACCCATCGCCTGCCCGCCGGAATGCTCCCGGCGGCCGCGCCGAGTGCCGAGGATCTGACTCAATGGCGCCGTCAGTGCGCTGAACTGCTGGCCGAGCCGAGCCGATTCACCAACGCCATGAGCCTGACCGTTGCCGCCCGCGATGCCCTGGTCGCCAGCGGCATGCGTCGGGTGATGATTCTGATGGCCGATCGCACGCAGTCCAATCTGCGCGTGCACCAGACTTTTGGCCTGCCGAAAGAAGCCGCCGCGCTGAACTTTGTCGTCAGTCAGAGCAAAGTCCTGCAACGGTTGCTCGCACAGCAGGCACAGGTGCGGATCACCCCCGAGAACAACGCACAATTCTCCGCGTTATTGCCGTCGGGCCTGCGTTCGCTGTTTCGCGGCGATCATCTGTTCCTGCGTTCGCTGGTCAATAACGGCCGGGTGATCATGATCGTCGTGGCCGACCAGGGCGGCGGGCCATTTGCCGACATCACCGTGCAGGCTTTCGGCAAAACCGCACAGTGCATCGAAAAAGCCCTGCACAGCTTTAGCAGCCGTGGCCGATGAGGCTGCGCTACAATCCCCCCCTTTGTGCTCTGGAGACCTCACATGTCTGACTTCTCTGGCTTGCCGCTCGTCATCGAGCCGAGCGACCTGCTCCCGCGCCTCGATTCCCCTGAACTGATTCTGGTGGATCTGACCAGCCCTGCCCGTTATGCCGAAGGTCACCTTCCCGGCGCACGTTTTGTCGATCCGAAGCGCACCCAGCTCGGCCAGCCGCCGGCGCCGGGATTGTTGCCGGCCAAGGCCGATCTGGAAGCCCTGTTCGGTGAGCTGGGGCATCGTCAGGACGCGGTCTACGTGGTCTACGATGACGAGGGCGGCGGCTGGGCCGGGCGTTTCATCTGGCTGCTCGACGTGATCGATCACGACAAGTACCACTACGTCGACGGCGGCCTGCCAGCGTGGCTGGCAGCGGGCATGCCAATGTCGATCCAGGTTCCGCCGGCGGTGGGCGGCCCGGTGGCGCTGACCCTGCACGAAGAACCGACCGCCACGCGCGAATACCTGCAAAGCCGTCTCGGCGCCGCCGATCTGGCGATCTGGGATGCCCGTGGGCCGCTGGAATACTCCGGCGAGAAGGTGCTCGCCGCCAAAGGCGGACACATTCCGGGCGCGGTCAACTTCGAGTGGACCGCCGGCATGGACAAGGCGCGTCAGCTGCGCATTCGCACCGACATGCCGCAGATCCTCGAAGACCTCGGGATCACCAAAGACAAAGAAATCATTACCCACTGCCAGACCCATCACCGGTCGGGCTTCACTTATCTGGTGGCCAAGTCCCTCGGTTATCCGCGGGTCAAGGGCTACGCCGGTTCCTGGGGCGAATGGGGCAACCACCCTGACACGCCTGTCGAGATTCAAGGTTCTAAGGACAACTAATGAAAGAGCGTCTGTTTATCCTCAGCCAGTACCTGCTGCCTCATCACCTGCTGTCGCG
The DNA here is from genome assembly GCF_028830055.1 of Pseudomonas serboccidentalis. NCBI lineage: Bacteria > Pseudomonadati > Pseudomonadota > Gammaproteobacteria > Pseudomonadales > Pseudomonadaceae > Pseudomonas > Pseudomonas serboccidentalis. The sequence goes on along the minus strand of NZ_CP101655.1, from coordinate 4,284,084 downwards.
TCTGGCCGGCTGCGTTGCCGAGTGCCGCGTGCGCTGGTTCAAGAATGCCTTCACCCAATGGTTCGCCAAGCGCTATCAGGTGGACATGTCGCAAGCGCTGGTCGAAGACCTGACTGCCTACGAGCACTTCAACGCTTTCTTCACCCGCGCCCTGAAAGACGGCGCACGTCCACTGGACGAAACCCCGGGCGCGATCCTCAGCCCGGCGGATGGTGCGGTCAGCCAGCTCGGCCCGATCGAACACGGGCGGGTGTTCCAGGCCAAGGGCCACAGCTTCAGCGTGCTCGAGCTGCTCGGCGGTGACGCGGCGAATGCCGCGCCGTTCATGGGCGGCGACTTCGCCACCATTTACCTGTCGCCGAAGGATTACCACCGCGTGCACATGCCGCTGGCCGGCACCCTGCGCGAGATGGTCTACATCCCGGGCCGGATCTTCTCGGTCAACCAGACCACCGCGGAAAACGTCCCGGAGCTGTTCGCCCGCAACGAGCGTGTGGCCTGCATCTTCGACACCGAGCGCGGGCCGATGGCCGTGGTGCTGGTCGGCGCGATGATCGTCGCCTCGATCGAAACCGTGTGGGCCGGGCTGGTCACGCCACCGAAGCGCGAACTGAAAACCTTCCGCTACGACGAAGCTGCCCGTGCGCCGATTCATCTGGAAAAAGGCGCCGAACTGGGGCGCTTCAAGCTGGGTTCGACCGCGATCGTGCTGTTCGGGCCGGATCAGGTGAAATGGGCTGAAGAACTGGTCGCCGGTTCACCCGTGCAGATGGGCCAGGGCCTGGCACTGCCAACAGCCTGATTCCCGATCGACCGCCTCGGACTCCCCTGATTGTCGATATCCCTGTAGGAGCTGCCGCAGGCTGCGATCTTTTGATCTTGGTTTGTAAAAAAAATCAAAAGATCGCAGCCTGCGGCAGCTCCTACAGGTTCGCCGTTGCGACAGACCCCGATTTTTGCTGCTATGGTTTTTGGCATGAGCCAGACCATCTCCTCACCGCCGCTAAGCGCCCCGACTCCAACGCAGTCGCGCCTGTCGTTCTGCGAAGCCACCCCGCGCGACCTCAAGCGCTGGATCGCCGGCCTGCCCAAGGCCAACATCGGCGAAACCGCCCGCCAGTTGTACCAAGGCCTGGGCGAACTCAATCAGCTGCTCACCCCCAGCGACAATCGCCTGCAACTGCTGGAGTTGCTGCGCCCCGAGGTGTATTTCGTCTGCCAGCATCTGGAGCGACACTTCCTGCATCAGGCGATCATGCTCGACGACCGTTCGCGCAAGATCAGCAACCTCTGTCAGGCCCTGCAAAGTCAGCTGGCCATCGGCTACAAACAGATCATTCTGCGCATCGCACCCAAGTACCACAAGGATCGAGCGGCGCTGCTCAGTCAGGCCCTGCAGCGGGCCGCGCATGCGCTCAAGGGGCAACTGCTGCGGGCCTCGCAGCTGTATAGCCCGGCACCGGAACAGCTGTGGTTCGAGCTGCATCAGTTGTATCGCTGCGCCTGCGAATTGCAGCTGCAACAGCGCCGGGTGCATGACGATCTGGCGAGCCTGATCACAGAACTGAGCCTGGAGCAGACCTACATTGCCGCCCTGCTGCTGGGCAGCGCCCGTTGCAACCAACTGCGGCAGAACCAGATCGCCCGGCTGGCCGAAGTGCTGGAGCCGTGGAGCGCCCTGCTCAAGCTGCATCCCGGCAGCCCGAACGACGGCCTGTTCGCCATCAGCGCCGAACTGGACACCGGCCCGCGCTACCGCAGCATGTTTCGTAAAGAACAACAGGGCGCACTGCTCGGCTTCAATCCACAGCCGCTGGTCAATGTCATCGAAGCGCATTTACTGCATCAGGATACGTCGACGCCACTCCCCGTTCCGACAGGACTGAGCCTCGACACCCTGCAACATGTGCACGCCAGTTGGGGCCAGGCCGCCGAGCGCAGTTTTCAGCGCACCGCCGGCCAAGGCAACCTCACCGTATGCGTGGGCATGAGCGCCCTGCACTTCTATCTGGCCGGCGAGCGAACCTTCAGCGAACTGCTCAAGCATCCCGGCGCCCGCGCGGCGAACTTCAGCAGCGCCGTGGTCAAGGGCGAAAAGGACAGTTGGAGCCAGGCCTTCGACGCGGCCCCGCAAAGCAAGGCCGATGAGTTTCTGCCCTACGAAGAAATCCAGTACGACCATATCGGCGAAGACGAAAGCACAACCGACCACACGCCGCACTACCCGACCTATACGTTGCCGGTGATCAACCACAGCCCCGGCGGTTATTGCCTGGGATGGCCGAGCGAAGTGCCCGCCGAGTTGCAGGCCGGGGAGATGGTCGGGATTCAGGACAGCTCGAATCAGGGCTGGAGCATTGCGGTGGTCCGCTGGATTCGTCAGGTACGCGGCAGCGGACCGCAAATGGGCATTGAACTGGTGGCGCCGCACGCCGAGCCCTGCGGCTTGCAACTGGTGCGCTCGCGGGACGAGCACAGCCACTATTTGCGCGGCCTGTTATTGCCCGAGGTGAGCGCCATCGACTTGCCCGCAACCTTGCTCGCCCCGCGCCTGCCATTTCAGGAAGGCAATAAAGTGCTGATCAACACCCACGGCGAAGAACACCGCGCCGGTCTGGATCGACGGGTGTCGAGCACGCACAGTTTCAATCAGTTTGCCTATCGCTCGCTGGAGGCCGCGCAGAATGGCGGGAGCGAAGAGGATTTCGATTCGTTGTGGAAGTCGCTTTGATACAAAAGATCGCAGCCTGCGGCAGCTCCTACAGGGAAATGCATATTCCTGTGTAGGAGCTGCCGCAGGCTGCGATCTCTTGATCTTTAATTACAACTGCCCGTCACGATCGCGGAAGCCCAGCAGATACAGCACACCATCCAGACCCAGGGTCGAGATCGCCTGCTTGGCCGACTGCTTGACCAGCGGCTTGGCGCGGAAGGCCACACCCAGACCGGCAATCGCCAGCATCGGCAGGTCATTCGCGCCGTCGCCGACGGCGATGGTCTGCTCCAGACGCAAGCCTTCCTTGTGCGCCAGCTCTTTCAGCAGATCCGCCTTGCGCTGGGCATCGACAATCGGCTCGATCGCCACACCGGTGCACTTGCCATCGACCACTTCCAGTTCGTTGGCGAACACGTAGTCGATGCCGAGCTTGGCCTGCAACTGCTTGGCGAAGTAAGTGAAGCCGCCGGACAGGATCGCGGTCTTGTAACCCAGACGCTTGAGTTCAGCGAACAGGGTTTCCGCGCCTTCGGTCAGGCGCAGCGAGGCGCCGATCGAGTCCAGTACGCTGACGTCCAGGCCCTTGAGCAGCGCCAGACGCTCCTTGAAGCTGGCACGGAAATCCAGTTCGCCGGCCATCGCCCGCTCGGTAATGGCCGAAACTTGCTCGCCCACACCGGCCGCCTTGGCCAGTTCATCGATGACTTCGGCTTCGATCAGCGTCGAGTCCATGTCGAACACCGCCAGACGCCGGTTGCGGCGGAACAGCGAGTCTTCCTGGAAGGCGATGTCGACGTTCAGTTCCTGCGCGACGCTGAGGAATTCGGCGCGCAGGGCCTGCGGATCAGCCGCTTCGCCCCGCACGGAGAACTCGATGCAGCCCTTGCCCTTGTCCGCCGGCGTGTCCAGCGGCATGCGACCCGACAGACGGTCGATATGGTCGATGTTCAGGCCATATTTGGCGGTGATCGAGCTGACGGCCTGCAATTGGCCGGCGGTCACTTTGCGGGTCAACAGGGTGACGATGTGGCGTTTCTTGCCTTGATTGCCCACCCATTGCTGGTAATCCTCTTCGGACACCGGGGTGAAGCGCACCTGCTGGTCGAGCTCGTAGCCCTTGAACAGGATGTCCTTGAGCACGGCTTTGCCTTGCTCGGAGTCGGGAATCTCGACCAGGATGCCGAACGACAGGGTGTCGTGGATCACCGCCTGACCGATGTCGAGGATGTTCACACCACCCTGGGCCAGAACGCCGGTAATGGCCGCAGTCAGACCCGGACGGTCGACTCCCGTGATGTTAATCAGGACGATTTCGCGCAACGCGCACCCCCGCAACTGGAAAAAAACCGCATTCTACCCACTTTCAGTGACCATCGGGCACCGCGAGCGCTTTGCCGGTCTAGGGCCTGTCGCTATACTGCGCGTCAACTTCACGGACAAAAGAGCCGAGCTCAGTGAACCGGCCCACGCCAGTTAAAACCGATAACTTCTTCCTGCTGATCTTCCGTGCACTGCGCCACCGCCGTGTACCGATTGCATTGCGCATTGCCAGCCATAACGTGATCCTGGTCGCTCTGGCCCTGGTGATCTATGCCGGGGTAATGGGCTTGCAGTTCAAGCAGGCCATGCACGAGCAGGCCGATGCGCTGGGCGAAAGCCTGACCACGCAGACCGCTACTTCCGCCACTGAGCTGTTGGTGTCCAACGACATCCTCAGCCTCAACGTGCTGCTCAACAACCTGACCAAGAACAAACTGGTGGCCCACGCGGCCATCTATAGCGTGGACAACCGCATCCTCGCCGAATCCGGTCAGCGTCCCAAGCACAGCCTGTTGGGCGAAGCCGAGGGCATGTACGAGAGCAAGATCACCTTCCAGGACGTGACGGCCGGGCAACTGCGCATCAGCCTGGACATGGATCAGTTCCAGCAGCCGATGACCATCAGCCTGCAGAGCATGGGCATTCTCAGTGCGATCCTGTTGGCATTGTCGCTGGCCTTGAGCCTGCGCATGGGCCGCTATTTGTCCACGCCGCTGCTGCAATTGCGTGTATGGCTGCGCAACATCGACGAATACACCCCCGGCACCGACCGTCAGGACGAGATCGGCGATCTGGCGCGTCAGCTGCACGCCAACTTCGCTCCGGAGCCCGCGCCAAAACCCGAGCCCGAGCCGGAACCCGAGTTCGAGGAAGAGGATGAGCCGGAGTTCGAAGTGCGCAATCTGCGTGACCCGAGCTTTGACGAAACCCGCCCGATGGCTGCGCAGAAACCGGCGCCACGCCATGTGGTCAGCACCGTTGAAGACGATGACGACGACGAGGACCCGTTTGCCGACCTGCGCGACGAATCGCTGACCGAAGCCGCTGCGCCGGTCGCGCGCCAGGCCACGCCAAGCGTGCCACAGCACAGCGCGGTGCTGGCGGTGCAACTGGGCTCGCAAGAACAACTGCGTCGCCTGCCGCGTGCCCGACTGGAAGAGTTGCTGGAACGCTATCGCGATTGCCTCGACCAGGCCGCTTCGCTGTATCAGGGCGAAATCGAAACCCTGAACGACGGTAGCACGCTGATGCTGTTCCACACCGAAGACAGCGGTGACGACTACCTGACCAACGCCATCTGCTGCGGCGAGTTGCTGCGGGCGCTGGGTCATCAGTTGCAGATCGAAGTCGCCGACAGCGGCATCACCCTGCAATTGCAGTTAGGCCTGACCCTGGGCGATGAGCTGTTCGGTCTGAGCCAGATCGACCTGCTGCTGACCGATTCAGCCCAGGATGCCCTGGCCCTGTCCCAGCACAGCCGCAATCTGCTGCTGGTCGAGCGCAAGATCGGTGACGACTCGCTGATTCGCCAGCGTGCCCGGATCCGCCCGATCGCCAGCCCTGAAGGCGCCTGCTGTGTGGAGCGCTTGATGGAGCCGTATCCATCGATGCTCGAGCGGCAACTGGCGCGGATGCATGAGCGCCGGGCGTAAGCTGTAGGAGCTGCCGGAGGCTGCGATCTTTTCGCGGCTAAACATGAGCCCGCAGACAAGCGATTGTCTGCGGGCTTTTTTGTTGCCTGTACCGGCTCTTTCGCGAGCAAGCTCGCTCCCACAGTGGACGATGGCTGCCACAGATCTTGTGAACACCTGCAATACCCGTGGGAGCGAGCTTGCTCGCGAAGAGGCCCGCGCCGACGGCAAAGATCTCCAACCCCCAGACACAACAAAGCCCGCACAAGGCGGGCTCTGGTTTGACTCGACTCGGTCTTAGAAGCGGAACACTTCCATGTCGGTGCGAATCGGCGATGCCATCGGAATCTTTGGCTGCTTCTCGGCTCCCGCCGCCGGCGCTGCCGGTTTTGGCGCCGCTTTACGCGGTGCTTCGGCCACCGGAGGCTGGTTGGCCAACGGCTTGAGCGCCACCGACAACTGCTCGGCCAGACGCTGCAGCAGAATGCCTTGCGCCTGAACCTGCGAAGCCGTGGTGCCGGCGTGCAGCTCTTGCAGATGAACGATGCGGTTATCGCGCACCTGACCACGGCGGTCGATCAGGCGCCATTGCGCATCGAGGATCGCCGGTTGTTTCTCACCCGAGTCCAGACGCGTGATGGTCAGCAAGACCTGCACATCCGGGGTAAACCCCAGGGTGGCCGGCGCCAATACCACGCGCTGGCTGTCGAGATGACCGGCAACCTGACGCATCAGCAATTGATCGATATCCGACGAAAGGCTGCCCGCCCAGCGACCGTCGGTCGAGGCTTGCAGGCTGCCGTCCGGTTGACGTTGCAGCAGGGTTTCACGTTGCAGGTAATCAGCGATGACTACCGGGCCCAACAAAACCGCCATGCCTGTGCTTTGCGCAGGCTGAGCCGGACTTCCGCTGTCCAGCTGATACAGCGACACCGGCTGGTGAACGCTGCAACCCGCCAGGCCCAAAACGCCGGCGAGCAGGAAAATAAGGGGGCGCAGAGAAGTCATCATCCCGTCCAGGTGGCCGCCACAAGGCTGACCACAGTGAAAATACTCAATAAATATGAAGAACGCTCGGCCACGCCGGCGCTTGGAAAGGCCATATCATCCGTGAATATGCGTTCCGACTCCAGCGCCAAAGCGTCGATCTACGCGTTAAATCGTAGATCGAGCTCTCTAGGACGCCTAATTGAGGTTTTCGACGAGCAGCGCATCCACCCTCTGGAAGCCCCTAGGCAGCTTATTGCCACGACGGCCACGTTCACCTTTGTAGTGTTCGAGGTCGTCGGCCTTCAGCGACAGGGTCCGTTTTCCGGCCTGCAGCACCAAGGTGGCGCCTTCCGGAAGCACGGCGATGTCCGTGACATATTCTTCGCGACTGGCCACGCGCTCACCGGAGATTCCGATGATCTTGTTGCCCTTGCCCTTACCCAATTGTGGCAGATCGCTGATCTTGAAGATCAGCAGGCGACCTTCGGTCGTGACCGAGGCCAGCCAGTTCTGCTCACGATCGGCCACAGGCCGCGGCGCGATGACTTTGGCGTTGTTCGGCAGGCTCAACAGCGCCTTGCCGGCCTTGTTCTTGGCTTGCAGATCTTCACCTTTCACCACGAAACCGTAACCGGCGTCGGAGGCGATCACATACAGCGCATCGTCTTCGGGCATCAGCACGCATTCGAACGTGGCGCCAGGCGGTGGCGTCAGACGGCCGGTCAACGGCTCGCCCTGGCCCCGGGCCGACGGCAAGGTGTGCGCGGCCACCGAGTAGCTGCGGCCGGTGGAATCGATAAACACCGCAAACTGGTTGGAGCGCCCCGCCGCCGAGGTCTTGAAGCCGTCGCCGGCCTTGTACGACAGGCCGGTGGCGTCGATATCGTGGCCCTTGGCCGAGCGGATCCAGCCTTTCTCGGACAGGACGACGGTGACTTTCTCGTTCGGCAGCAGATCGTGTTCGGTCAGCGCCTTGGCTTCAGCACGCTCGACGATTGGCGAGCGACGGTCATCGCCGTAGGTTTCAGCATCTTTCAGCAACTCGGTGCGCACCAGCTTCTTCAGCTTGGCTTCGCTGCCCAGCAGGGCTTGCAGCTTGGCTTGTTCCTTGAGCAGTTCGTCCTGCTCGTCGCGCAGCTTCATCTCTTCCAGTCGCGCCAATTGACGCAGACGGGTGTCGAGGATGTAGTCGGCCTGGATCTCGCTGAGGGCGAAACGCTCGATCAGCTTGGCTTTCGGGTGTTCCTCGGTACGGATGATGTGGATCACTTCATCCAGGTTGAGGTAGGCGATCAGCAAACCGTCCAACAGGTGCAGGCGACGCTCGACCTTGTCGAGGCGGAATTGCAGGCGGCGACGCACGGTCAACACGCGGAATTCCAGCCATTCGACCAGCAACGCACGCAGGTTTTTCAGTTGCGGCTTGCCGTCCAGACCGATGATGTTGACGTTGACCCGGTAGGTCGACTCCAGCTCGGTGCTGGCGAACAGGTGCTGCATCAGCGCTTCGTGATCGACGCGGCTGTTGACCGGAATGATCACAATGCGGCACGGGTTTTCGTGGTCGGATTCGTCACGCAGGTCAGCGATCTGCGGGGCTTTCGACGGTTTGGCCTGCATCAGCGCGGCGATCTGCTCCAGCACCTTGGCCCCGGAGACCTGGTGCGGCAGCGCGGTGACGATGATGTCGCCGTCCTCGACGTGGTACACGGCGCGCATGCGCACCGAGCCCTTGCCGGTTTCGTACATTTTCAGCAGGTCGGCGCGCGGGGTGATGATTTCCGCTTCGGTCGGATAGTCCGGGCCTTGAATATGCTCGCAGAGCTGCTCGACCGTGGCTTTCGGCTCATCGAGCAGACGTACGCAGGCGGTGGCGACTTCACGCAGGTTGTGCGGCGGCACGTCGGTGGCCATGCCCACGGCGATGCCGGTGGTGCCATTGAGCAGGATGTTCGGCAAACGTGCGGGCAACACCAGCGGTTCCTGCAGGGTACCGTCGAAGTTCGGCCCCCAATCAGCCGTGCCCTGGCCCAGTTCGCTGAGCAGCACTTCGGAATAGCGCGACAGGCGTGCTTCGGTGTAACGCATGGCGGCGAAGGACTTCGGATCGTCCGGCGCACCCCAGTTGCCCTGGCCGTCGACCAGCGTGTAGCGATAGCTGAATGGCTGGGCCATCAGCACCATCGCTTCGTAGCACGCCGAGTCGCCGTGCGGGTGGAACTTGCCGAGCACGTCACCGACGGTACGCGCCGATTTCTTGTGCTTGGAATCGGCGTCCAGCCCCAGCTCGCTCATCGCATAAATGATGCGCCGCTGTACCGGTTTCAGGCCGTCGCCGATATGCGGCAGAGCACGGTCCATGATCACGTACATGGAGTAGTTGAGGTAGGCATTTTCGGTGAAGTCAGCCAGCGATCGGCGTTCTACGCCGTCTAAGCTGTCTGCAAGGATGTCGCTCATGCGGGCCTCATCGGTTCGTTGTCTGGCGCAGCAGCATGGTGCCACCGCGCTGGGTAAATTCAAGTTTGTTCAGGGCGCTCATGCCGAGCAGCACCTGATCGCCATGCAGCCCCGGCGCCACCAGCGCGCGGACGTCGCGCAGCACGATGTCGCCCAGTTGCAGGCGGTCGATTTTGGTCCGGTAGCCCTTGCTCAGGCCGTTGGCCGTGCTCAGGGTCACACCGAAACCTTCTTCCAGTTTCAACCGCTTGGCCAGATCCGCCGGGATCGCCACATCGGTGGCACCGGTGTCGAGCATGAACTCCACCGGCTCACCGTTGATCTGGCCGCTGGCGACAAAATGCCCTTGGGCGTTGCCGGCCAGCTTCACTTCGATCACGCCGCCATGCTGCTCGGACGTGACCACCACGTTCGGATTCTGCTGGCGCGCTTCCCACTGGCCGAAAAACCGCGTCGCCAGAAACAGCGCTGCGCACCAGGCCAGAATCATGAAAACCCGACCGGCGCGCTTGCCCGGCGGTTGCTGACTCACGGCCTGGCGCTCCAGCCACCTTCAGGTGCGGCGAAGCGCCAGACGATCGGGCGCTTCTCGCCATCGGCGCGCACGCCATCGTTGTTGTCCAGACCGATCCACGCGCCGTCGGCATCTACCACCAGCGCTTCCGCCAGACCGTAGGCCTGGGAGTAAAGGCGCTGTGGCTGCAAGGCTTCTTCTGCGAACGACCAGCAGCGCTCGACCTTGGCCGTCACCGCATCGCGACGACAGACTCTGAAGGCATTGCGCTCAAGGGTGAACAGTTTGCCGTTGAACAGCGACAGGTCGGCGAAGTCACGGGTGACGGCGCGGGCCTTGGGAAACTGCGGCGGCTGCATCTCGACCCCGGCTTCGCTGAGCAGCACGCAGCCGCCGTCGCAATCCCAGACCGTCTGCTGGCGCTTGATCTTCAGCAGGCCACGGCGTTCACGCTCGGCGGCCAGCCACATTTCATCGCCTGCCGAGTTGATCGCCAAGCCTTCGAACAACGCATTGAAGTGCAGCAACATGCCACTGGCCCGGGCTTCACGCACCAGCATCGGCGAGATTTTCAGCCACGACGCGGCCCCCTCGGGCGACACCTGCAGCACCGCTGCATGGGCTTCGCTGACGATGTAGCGGTTACCGGCGCTGTCGCAGGTGATGCCTTCAAAGTCCAGATCGCCGCCACGGATGAACGACGCCGCCCAGGTCCGCGAACTCAGGCCCCAGGGCAAACCGCTGTCGGGCGCCTTCGGCACGTCGATGTGCACGGTTTCGGTCTGCCAGACCTGATCGGCGGTATTGAGCCGGTAGATCTGGTCGTCGTCACGGTCGGAAACCGTCCACAGATCCTTGCCGCACACCGCCAGCCCGGAGAGGTTGCCGCCGCGCATGCCGTCGACCGGGTGCTCGGAGAGCAGCTTCAACTCGGGCACCGGCTCGGCCGCCACCGTCATCGAACCCAGCAGCAACGCACACGCCAGGGCGACGCCAAACCGCATCAGGCCAGCACCTCGGCCAGGTTGCCCTTGGATTCGAGCCACGTCTTGCGGTCACCGGCGCGTTTCTTCGCCAGCAGCATGTCCATCATTTCCGAAGTTTCGGCAAAGTCGTCGCCCAGCGTCAGTTGCACCAGACGCCGGGTGTTCGGGTCCATGGTGGTTTCACGCAGCTGCGGCGGGTTCATTTCACCCAGACCTTTGAATCGCGTGACCTGTGGCTTGCCGCGTTTCTTTTCGGCCACCAGACGGTCGAGAATCCCGTCGCGCTCGGCTTCGTCGAGGGCGTAGTAGATCTCTTTGCCGAGGTCGATGCGATACAGCGGCGGCATGGCGACGTAGACGTGACCGGCATCCACCAGCGGGCGGAAGTGCTGAACGAACAGCGCACACAGCAGCGTGGCGATGTGCAGACCGTCGGAGTCGGCGTCGGCGAGGATGCAGATCTTGCCGTAGCGCAGCTGGCTCATGTCCGCGGCGCCCGGATCGACACCGATGGCCACGGCGATGTTGTGCACTTCCTGGCTCGCCAGCACTTCGCTGCCGTCGACTTCCCAGGTGTTGAGGATCTTGCCGCGCAACGGCAGGATCGCCTGGAATTCCTTGTCGCGCGCTTGCTTGGCGGAACCACCGGCGGAATCACCTTCGACCAGAAACAGCTCGGAACGCATCGGGTCCTGCCCGGCACAGTCAGCCAGCTTGCCCGGCAGCGCCGGACCTTGGGTGACGCGCTTGCGCTCGACCTTTTTGCTCGCCTTCAGACGACGGCCGGCGTTGTTGATCGCCAGTTCCGCCAGCGCCAGACCGGTTTCCGGGTTGGCGTTGAGCCACAGGCTGAAGGCGTCCTTGACCACACCGGAGACGAACGCTGCCGCTTCACGGGACGACAGACGCTCTTTGGTCTGGCCGGAGAATTGCGGTTCCTGCATCTTCATCGACAGCACGAAAGCGATGCGTTCCCAGACGTCTTCCGGCGCCAGCTTCACGCCGCGTGGCAGCAAGCTGCGGAATTCGCAGAACTCGCGCATCGCATCGAGCAGGCCCTGACGCAGACCGTTGACGTGGGTACCACCCTGCGCCGTCGGGATCAGGTTGACGTAGCTTTCCTGCACCGCGTCGCCGCCTTCCGGCAGCCACAGCAGCGCCCAGTCGACCGCTTCTTTATTACCGGCCAGGCTGCCGCAGAATGGTTCGTCCGGCAGGCGTTCGAATTCGCTGACCGCGTCCACCAGGTAGGAGCGCAGGCCGTCTTCGTAATGCCACTCGACTTTCTCGCCGGTGCCTTTGTCTTCGAAGCTGACCAGCAGCCCCGGGCACAGCACAGCCTTGGCCTTGAGCACGTGCTTGAGGCGGCTGATGGAGAATTTTGGTGAGTCGAAGTATTTCGGGTCCGGCGCGAAGTACACGCTGGTGCCGGTGTTGCGCTTGCCGACGGTGCCGACGATTTCCAGCTCGGTGGCCTTGAAGCCATCGGCGAAGGTCATCTGGTATTCGTTGCCGTCACGTTTTACCCGTACCCGGACTTCGGTCGACAAGGCGTTGACCACGGAAATACCCACCCCGTGCAGACCGCCGGAGAACTGGTAGTTCTTGTTGGAAAACTTGCCGCCCGCATGCAGCTTGGTGAGGATCAGCTCGACACCCGACACACCCTCTTCCGGGTGAATGTCGACCGGCATGCCGCGACCGTCGTCGCTGACTTCCAGCGAGTGATCGGCGTGCAGGATCACCTGTACCGATTTGGCGTGGCCAGCCAGGGCTTCGTCGACGCTGTTGTCGATGACTTCCTGGGCGAGGTGGTTCGGCCGACTGGTGTCGGTGTACATGCCGGGGCGTTTGCGCACCGGGTCGAGGCCCGAGAGGACTTCGATGGCGTCGGCGTTATAAGAGCTAGCGCTGGGAGTGGCCATAGGGTCTCGTCGTCAGTGATTCATGAAAAAGGGGCAAGACATCACAGTGCGGTGAAATCGATTGCCTGATACAAATCGGCGCCAATGCCGGCAAAACTCAGCAACGCCGGCAATTGCCCGGCAAAACCCTGAAAACCATGGTCGCCACCGGCCTGAATGCGCAAGGCACAGGCCCGGTAATACTGCTGGGCGAGGCGATAATCCAGTGTTTCATCGCCGGTCTGCAACCACACCTGATAACGCTGCGCATCCACGGGGGCCGGCACTTCCAGCTCGGCCAGGGCCGTCACATGGTCGTGGGTCAGTTCCCAGGTCTCATCGGTATACAGGTTTTTCTGCGTGCCCAGGTATCCGTCGAACATCCGGTGCGGACTGACCGCCGGGTTGACCAACAGGGCTTTCAAGCCATGGCGCTCGGCCAAGTGAGTCGCATAGTAGCCGCCGAGTGAGCTTCCCACCAGCAACGGCCGGCCCAGCTCGGCAATCGCCTGCTCCAACTGACCGATGGCTTCACGCGGGTGGTGATGCAGCGCCGGGACCCGCAATTGATCGCTCAAACCCAGCCGTTCCATCACCTCGACCAGCTGACAGGCCTTTTTCGAGGCCGGTGCGCTGTTGAAACCGTGGATATAGAGAATCGAACCGGACATTTGAGCTCCCTGGGTGTCGGCGAAAGATAGCGGAGTTTACAGGGAGTCAGGGCGGTATGGGCCATACAAATGATATGCATGACCGTCCGATGCAATGCTGCCCTCACGGCCCCCGCTACCGCCT